>NZ_JBNPVT010000010.1:0-253268 GCF_050434205.1 Paraburkholderia sp. GAS348 | reverse complement strand
ACGCCCGTGCCCGAGGGCCGGTTGATGTTCACCTGATCCAGGCCGTTCGGTGTCTGTACGACCGAAGGCGAGTGCGCGCCGCTGGGAACGATCTGCGCGCCTGACCGGGCGGGCAGCACGCCGAGCAATACAAGCGCAGCGAACGCGATCTGCCGCAGTGTAAATAGCGCTGTGCGAACTGCCGGATTACCGCGACTGTGCACCGTGGTCTGTCCGTTCTCCTTTCCCGTTGCCGTGGCGGTTTCCTCGACGGCGACGAGCATCCCTCGCACCCGGCTGAATACCAGCCGGTAATTGTTCTTATTCATTTTGCCGATTCGTTATACGAAACAATCAAGGTTCGTAAACTAGCGGCTGTTCACATTTAGCTTGTGTAAGTTGAGGTTACAAATTGTCATAACGTGCTCTTGCGCAACGAATACGACACATTCGGAGTTTTCTTATTGTCACGGTCCGATTTCATCCGACCTCTTGTGAACGAAAAAACCTGCGCGAGGCTGGCAAAAATGGTTCGACCAATAATTTGTAAATGTGCAACTATGCGGACCGGCATAAGACCTTGCGCGGTCACGCCGGCACTGCGGGTTCTACGCGTTACTCATCGTGCTGCGGGTACCTGAATTGCCAAGCGCGCTCGCAACTTCCAGCGTCGATCGCATATCAGCCAACACATCATCGATCAGACCGAAAATAGAGACTTGAACAAACATTGAAAGCCCCATGAACTGCTCCGCTACTTCGTCAAGACTCAATGGCCCCGTCAATGCGCGCAATTGGTCGACACGGATGACGGCAGTACCGCGCCGCCGATCCGTGCAAGAAGGCGCGAACTCGCGACTGCCTCCGCGGCCGCCACGCCCCCTGTCCTTGCGGCAGCGGCAAGAAATTCAAGAAGTGCTGCGGCGCTGCAGCGACGCTTCACTGAAAGCGATCTCCTTCGATATACCCCGCCCCGCTGCCCGACACCGTTGAGCGTCGCAAGTCCTGCGCACTCACGTATCGAGGCATCAGATGACCGTCTTACTCCCCAAGGCCGCCTTCGTGTTGGCCTCGTCGATTTCTCCCGGGCCGGTCCAACGTCGTCGCGCTCAGCGCCGGCGCACAATCGGCACGCGACACACGGCACGCACCGCGCAAGGGCCGTAACACGGTCAATAAGTTACTTCGGCGAGATGTCGATATTGCCGAGATACTTCGCCGCCAGCGTCTTCACCGTACCGTCTGCCTGCACCTTCGCAATCGCCGCGTTCAGCTGATCACGCAGCGCGGTGTCGCCCTTGCGAATCCCATATGCAATGCCGCTGCCGAGGATCTTGTCATCGCGCACCGGTTGACCGACGAACGCGTAGTCCTTGCCGTCAGGCTTCGACAGAAAACCCGTCTGGCCGGCCGGCGCGAGAACGAGCGTCGCATCGAGTCGCCCCGCCACCAGATCCGCATACACCTGGTTCTGATCCTGATACGGCACGACGGTGACGCCAGCCGGTTCCCAATGTGTCTTCGCGAAGGTTTCCTGAATCGACGCCTGCAACACGCCGACGCGTTTGCCCTTCAACGATGCCAGCGTCGGCAGCACACCGCTGTCGCGCTTCGCGATCAGTTGGGTCGGTACGCGATACACGACGGTGGTGAAATCGATCGCCTGACGGCGCTGCTCGGTAGCGTTCATCGCTGAATTGATCGCGTCGAACTTACGGCCTTGCAGCGCGGGAATCAAACCGTCGAACGAGGTTTCGACCCATTTGCACGTCATATGCGCAGCGACGCAGACAGCATTGCCGACATCGATGTCGAGACCTTGCAGTTCACCGTTCGGCCCTTTCGATTCGAACGGCGGATACTGCGCCTCGAGTCCGAAACGCAGCGTCGACGTGTCGGCGGCGAGCGCGGCAGACGATGCGGCAATCGACGCGAATGCGCAGGCCAGCGCCAATAGAGGCTTGAGTGATTTCATATCCGGTCCCTTTCCCTTTGTTTCGTTGTAACAGCAACCGCGCGACGATCATACTGCGGCCAAAATGCCGCTGTCTCGTGCAGCCGGTCAATCAGATTTCGCACAAACGCCGCGCGCCTTCAATCAAGGTTGCGTCGTCCTTCGAGAAGCTCAAGCGGATCAAGCCGGAATCCGTGCCGTCGGTATAAAACGCCGACAGCGGAATCGTCGCTACGCGCGCATCGCGAATCAGACGCAGCACGAAATCGCTATCGCTTTCCTCGGAGAAACCGCGAAAGCGCGCGAGCATGAAGAAGCTGCCCTCACTCGGCAACAACTCGAAGCGCGATTCGCGCAGCGCATGGGCGAGCAGATCGCGCTTCTTCTGATAGAACGCGGACAGGCCGAGATAGCTCTCGCGATTGGCCAGTGCATCGGCAAACGCGTACTGCATCGGTGTATCGGCAGAAAACATCATGAACTGATGGACTTTGCGAATCTCGTCCATCAGCGCGGCAGGCGCGAGGCAATAGCCGACGCGCCAACCGGTCACGTGATACGACTTGCCGAACGACGACACGATCACGCTGCGCTCCGCGAGTTCGGTGTCGCAAGCCATGCTCTGATGTTTGGCGCCGTCGAACACCACGTGTTCGTAGACTTCGTCGGAAAGGATCACGATATCGGTATTGCGCGTCACGGCCTTCAGACGCGCGATGTCGGCCTCGCTGAACACGGTCGCAGTCGGGTTGTGCGGCGTGTTGATGATGATCATGCGCGTCTTCGGCGTAATCGCGGCGGCAACCTCGTCCCAGTTCACGCGAAAATCGGCGAGCGACAGTTTGATCGGGATCGGGGTCGCGCCTTGCAGGCGCACGATCGGGCCGTAACTATCGAATGACGGCTCGAAGTAAATCACTTCGTCGCCGGGATGCACCAACGCGCTGATCGTCGAATACAGGCCTTCGCTGGCGCTGGCGATCACGGTGACTTCGCTCGACGGGTCGTAGCGCACGCCATACAGCATCTCGACCTTGTTGGCGAGCGCTTCGCGCAGAGCGGTGATGCCGGCCATCGGCGCGTACTGGTTATGACCGGCGCGCATGGCTTGCGCGACACCGTCGATCAGTTTCGCGTCCGGTGCGAAATTCGGCGCACCTTGCGACAGGTTCAGTGCATCGTGTTGTGCGGCCAGTTGGCCGATCACGGTAAAAATCGTCGTACCTACGTCAGGCAGTTTCGAGCGAGCTTGCATGGCGCTCTGCATAAGGCTTTCTCCCTTTCTTCATCCGGCAGCGGATTCGCGGATGCCGGCTGCGCGGCGGTCCCATCCGGTTTCATGAATTAGGCATCAGCCAAAGAACCGTCACAATCGAAACTTTGTCATGCGCGGCATGCGTTTACGTCATGGCTCGCGCAATGCCGCGCCGGGGCAGGCTAAGGCAATGAAATCGGGGGTTTAGCGGGAGAAATGGAGCCGCACGGGAAGCGCGCAAAACAGCCGAGGTATGACGTAATGTGATGCAGGGCGGTGATGCGGAGTTGTAATGCGAAGCGGTGATGCAGGCCAACTCGGCTGCGACCAGGCGGTCGCAACCGTCAAAAGTAAGCTAGCCGACGATCAGGCGTCGTCCATCATCCGGACTTTGACCTTTTTGCCCTTCACCTTGCCGGCGCTGAGCTTGCGCAATGCCTCGCGCGCGACGCTGCGCTCCACGGCCACGTAGGTCGACATTTCGGTCACGTTGATCTTGCCGATCTGCGAACCGGCGAAACCCGCTTCGCCGGTCAGCGCGCCGAGCACATCGCCGGGACGGATCTTTTCCTTGCGGCCGCCAAGAATCTGCAGCGTTTCCATCGGCGGCAGCAGCCGCTCGTTGCTCGCGGGCTTGAGATCGGCCAGCTTGTGCCACTCGACTTCACGCTTCTGCGCCTGTTCGAGACTGCCCACGCGGCCCATCTCGTTCATGCTGGCGAGACTGAGCGCCCAGCCTTCCTGATCGGCGCGGCCCGTGCGGCCGATGCGGTGCACGTGCACTTCCGGATCCGGCGTCACATCGACGTTGATCACCGCTTCGAGCTCCGCGATGTCCAGACCGCGCGAGGCAACATCGGTGGCGACCAGCACCGAGCAACTGCGGTTCGCGAACTGGATCAGCACCTGATCGCGTTCACGCTGATCGAGTTCGCCGTGCAGCGCGAGCGCATGAAAACCCTGCGCGCGCAGCACGTCGAGCAGATCGCGGCATTGCTGCTTGGTGTTGCAGAACGCCAGCGTGCTCACGGGACGATAGTGGTTCAGCAGCAGACCGACAGCATGCAGACGCTGGTCTTCGGTCACTTCATAGAAACGCTGACGAATCTTGGTGTTGTCGTGCCGCTCGGCGAGCTTGACTTCCTTCGGATTACGCAGGAATTGCTGACTGAGCTTGACGATGCCTTCCGGGTACGTCGCGGAAAACAGCAGCGTTTGCCGCTCTTTCGGGCATTGCTTTACGACAGTCGCGATATCGTCGAAGAAACCCATGTCGAGCATGCGGTCGGCTTCGTCGAGCACCAGCGTGTTGAGCGACTGCAATGGCAGGCTGCCGCGCTCGAGGTGATCCATGATCCGCCCCGGCGTGCCGACCACGATGTGCGCACCGTGTTCGAGGCTGGCCGTTTGCGGCCGCATCGGCGTGCCGCCGCACAGCGTCAGCACTTTGATGTTTTCTTCGGCGCGCGCCAGACGGCGGATTTCCTGCGTGACCTGATCGGCAAGTTCGCGCGTCGGGCACAGCACCATCGCCTGCACGGCGAAGTTGCGCACGTCGAGGCGGTTGAGCAGCGCCAGCGAAAATGCCGCGGTCTTGCCGCTGCCGGTTTTCGCCTGGGCGATCAGATCGTTGCCGGCCAATGCGATCGGCAGGCTCGCGGCTTGAATCGGCGTCATCTCGAGATAGCCGAGCTGCGTCAGATTGGCGAGTGTCGCGGGCGGTAGCGGTAGCTGGCTAAACGGCGCGCCGGCTTGAGTGGGAGTGTTCATAGGGTGATGGCTCGCTATCGACTGAAGAAGGCTGAAGGCTAAGGACTATTCGGCCATGGGGCCGGTGGCGGGTCGACCTTCGATCTGCTCGTACAGCACCGAGCCATCTTCCCCGTCGAAACGTTCGACGTAATTGCGCGCGCCGCACATCGGGCAACGGAACAGGAGTCCCTGCCCTTCATTCTTGATGACGACGTCCGACATCTCCCACTGCTCGCCGCAGGGCTGGTTTCTACAAGTAAACACGTTGATTCTCCAACTGGATTCGATTGTTTATTGGGCGGGCCGGATAAATGGCCCAGCCGTGAATGCTGTCACTGCGATGGCCGGCGCCGCCGTTAGTACGGGCGGAACGCTTCAACCCAGATGCGTATGCCGCGCCCGCGTTGCGCTCACGTCCATGTCGGTGAGGCCCTGAACGATGCCGCAGTCTTCAACGGCCTGTTCGCCGTGGCATTGCTCGCGCAGCGTGGTCAGCTGCGCTTTCAGTTGCTTCAATTCGTCGATGCGCGTGTCGACGTGCGCAATGTGCTCGTCGATCAGGTCATTGATGCCGCCGCAGCCGTCTGCCGGTGCGTCTGTCAGACGCAGCAGCGCACGGATTTCGTCGTGGGTCATATCGAGCGCACGGCAATTGCGGATGAAGCGCAGGCGTTCGACGTGCCTCGCCGTATAGCTGCGGTAATTGGCCTCGGTGCGCTCCGCTTCGGGCAACAGGCCCTCTTTTTCGTAGAAACGGATGGTTTCGGTCGTGCAATGGGCGATTTTCGCCAGTTCGCCAATTTTCATGGACCCTCCCGGATTGCGGCCTTGACCTTGTAGTGGCTTCAAGGTGTTTACTAGACCACAAATCGAACCAGGAAGCCACCCATGCCTCACGCCGACCTCGCCGAAGCGGACCGTCCGGAACAAGCCAAAGCCTGTGCCCACGGGCATGACGGGCATGTCCACGACCATGTGGATGAAAACTCCGATGGTCACGGTCGTAGCGAATCATGCGCTCACGACCACGAAGCGCATGACCCTGATCACGCGCCTGACCACGAAGCGCACCCTCACTTTCACGGTGAAAGCTGCAGCCATGGCGACGCAGCGAACGACCACGGTCACGCACACGCCCACAGCCACGCCGAGGCAGGCTGTTGCGGAACGGCGCACGCCGCAGCCGCGCCGGTCAAGCTCCCGCAGTCCGAAGCCGTCGGCAGCGATCTGCGCACCGCGATCCGCATCATGCAGATGGACTGTCCGACCGAAGAAGCGCTGATCCGCAAGAAATTCAGCCGCATGCCGTCCGTGCGCAGCATTGACTTCAACCTGATGCAGCGCGTGTTGACCGTCGTCCACGCGCCGGACGCCCTCGACTCGATCCTCGCCGCGATCCGTTCGCTCGACTTCACGCCTGAACTGGCAGACGCAAACCCGGACGCGGCAGTCGCCCCCCAAGCGCCGCCCAAGCCGTGGTGGCCGCTGGCGCTCGCAGGCATTGCTGCGGTGGGCTCAGAGGCCGCCGGCTGGCTTGGCGCCCCTGCCTGGCTGGCGGCGGGTCTGGCGCTCCTCGCGATCGCCTCCTGCGGCTTCACGACATACCGAAAGGGCTGGCTCGCGATCCGCAACGGCAACCTGAACATCAACGCGCTGATGAGCATTGCGGTGACCGGTGCGCTAATCCTGCAGCAGTGGCCAGAAGCCGCGATGGTGATGGTGCTCTTCACGATTGCCGAACTGATCGAAGCGAAGTCGCTCGACCGCGCCCGCAATGCGATCCAGGGGCTGATGCAACTTACGCCCGAACAGGCCAGCGTGCAGCAAGCCGACGGCAGCTGGCGGCCAACGGACCTCAAGTCGATCGCGCTCGGCGCGGTGGTGCGAGTAAAACCCGGTGAGCGGATTGCGCTCGACGGCGAAATCGTCGCGGGCCGCTCGAGCGTCGATCAGGCGCCGATCACCGGCGAAAGCCTGCCAGTCGACAAAACCGTGGGCGATGCAGTATTCGCCGGCACGATCAACCAGGCCGGGTCGTTCGACTATCGTGTCACGGCCGCAGCCAGCAACACGACCCTCGCGCGCATCATTCACGCAGTCGAAGAAGCGCAAGGCACCAAAGCACCGACCCAGCGTTTCGTCGATCAGTTCGCGCGCGTCTATACGCCGATCGTGTTCGCTGCCGCACTCGCCGTGGCGGTGCTGCCGCCGCTGCTGTTCGGCGGACAGTGGCACGAATGGGTCTACAAGGCGCTGGTGATGCTGGTGATCGCCTGTCCGTGCGCGCTGGTGATCTCGACGCCGGTGACAATCGTCAGCGGCCTCGCTGCTGCCGCGCGCAAGGGCATCCTGATCAAAGGCGGTGCCTACCTTGAACAAGGCCGCAAGCTGAGCTGGCTCGCGCTCGACAAAACCGGCACGATCACGCACGGCAAGCCGGTGCAAACCGAGTTCGAGATGCGCGCCGATGTCGATGTGGTCCGTAGCAGGACACTCGCGGCGAACCTTGCGGGCCGCTCGGATCATCCCGTGTCGATGGCGATCGCGGCAGCGGCGAAAAGCGAAGGCATCGCAAGCGCCAGCGTCACGGTGGAGGCCTTCGAGGCACTACCAGGCCGCGGCGTGCGCGGCGAAATCGACGGCGTGCCGTATTGGCTTGGCAATCATCGGCTGGTCGAAGAGCTCGGACGCTGCTCGGCTTCGCTCGAAGCGCGGCTGGACGCGCTCGAGGGCCAAGGCAAAACCGTCGTGATGCTGGTGGATGCCGAGCGCGTGCTCGCGCTGTTTGCCGTCGCCGACACGGTGAAGGACACCAGCCGCGCCGCGATCGCCGATTTGCATCGCCTCGGCGTGCGTGCCGCCATGCTCACCGGCGACAACCCGCACACGGCTGCCGCGATCGCGCAGCAAGTCGGCATCGACGAAGCACGCGGCAATCAGTTGCCCGAAGACAAGCTGAACGCGGTGGCGCAGTGGTCGCAGGAAGGCGCGACGGTCGGCATGGTCGGCGACGGCATCAACGACGCCCCCGCATTGGCGCGCGCCGACATCGGCTTTGCGATGGGCGCGATGGGCACCGACACCGCGATCGAAACCGCCGACGTCGCCTTGATGGACGACGATCTGCGCAAGATTCCGCAATTCATCCGTCTGTCGAAGGCGACGCATGCGGTGCTGGTGCAGAACATCACGCTGGCGTTGGGCATCAAGAGCGTCTTCCTCGTGCTGACGATGATGGGTCTGGGCACGATGTGGATGGCCGTGTTCGCGGATGTCGGCGCAAGCCTGCTGGTGGTGGCGAATGGCTTGCGGCTGTTGCGCAAATAACGTCCCGGCGCCCCTGCGCTCAGTGCGCGAACAAATACGCGCGTTCGTCGAGGCGTCCGTTGGCAGCTTGCAAGGTCTCCGACGGGCGGATGCCGAAAAGCTTCCGGTAGTCGGTCGCAAACTGGCTCAAATGCCAGAAGCCCCATGCCGCGGCGATATCCTGGACTGAGCGTGATTCGTGCGACGCATTGCACAGGTCGCGCCGCGCGCCATTCAATCGGATCGTGCGCAGATAGGTGGCGGGCGCCATCCCGAGCACGTCCTGAAAGCAGTATTGCAACGTGCGCCGGCTCACATGCAAGCGCTCGCACAACTCCGGCACGTTGATCGCGCGGTCGCGATTGGCCAGCACATACTTGCGCGCTTC
Source organism: Paraburkholderia sp. GAS348 (assembly GCF_050434205.1). Taxonomy (NCBI): domain Bacteria; kingdom Pseudomonadati; phylum Pseudomonadota; class Betaproteobacteria; order Burkholderiales; family Burkholderiaceae; genus Paraburkholderia; species Paraburkholderia sp. GAS348. The sequence goes on along the minus strand of NZ_JBNPVT010000010.1, from coordinate 244,634 downwards.
CGACACGATCGATTGACGGCGCCCACGCGTAGGCATTTCAACCTGTCCATCGGCCGGTAACGCGCCGACGTCGAACAACGAGGCCAGCACCGACGCTTGCAAATTGTTGCGTGCGAACGAGGACAGCGGCGCGCCGCTGGCCGCGCCGTCGTCGAGAAGCTGCCGCAGAGAGGTGCACAGCCGCGCCTTACGAGCCGTGCCGATCGACACGACTTCCGTGTTCGGCAAATGGTCGGCCAGGCCGACGCGCTCTACCTCGGCCGCGTACCGGCGCAGCACGTCACCCTTCACCACCACGCCGAAAATCTCGTAGCCCGCCGAGGTCAGCAATTCGAATTCGATCCCGCCCTGACGAAATGCGAGCGCATCACCCGCGATGACCTGTGCGTCAATACGACCGGAGCCCTCCGGGCAAGTCGGAATACCGAACCAGTAGGCGTCTTCCTGCACTTCGCAGGTTTGGCGCAGCGTATGGCTGGTTGTTTCGACGAACACCTGCATGTGATCGAGACACAACTCCGTCAACCCGCCGACGAAGCGGCCCGCGGTCAGTTGGTCGTAGGTCTGGTTCCAGCCGTGGAGATTACGCGCCTGCTCATCTGCATCGTAAGCGACGCAGGTCTGCACGCAAAAGCTCGGCTGTTGCGCGTACGTCGGTGCTGTCAGGCTGTCGTTTCGGAATTCAATCGTCATACCAGATCTGCGAAAACGGAATATCGAGGAGAAACAGAAGGCAATTCCCATGCCGAACGGATTCGCCGCTTACTTCGCTTCGCTTTGACCGGCAGGGTGCTCACGCCCTGTTCAATTCCTGAACAGCGCCGCGCACACTGGTCAGAAACGAAGCGCTCATTCCTCGGCACAGTGAGCCATGTCATGCGCCATGCCTCGCATGAGTGCCTGCTGCGCCTACACGGCTCACCAGCGCGGTGCATTGGCACGGTTCTGGCTCTAGCCTCTCGCGGCCAAGCGAAATATCGCGCCGAATATAGCCCATTCAAACATGTGAGGAGCACACAGATGAATCACGCAGAGATGCAGTTTCTGACGACCGAATTCCCGTACAAAAAGCAGTATGCGAATTTTATCGGCGGCGAATGGGTCAAGCCTGTGGGTGGTGAGTACTTCGACAACGTATCGCCGATCACTGGCGAGCCGTTCACCTCGATCCCGCGTTCGCGCGAAGCCGATATCGAACTCGCACTCGACGCCGCGCATCGTGCGAAGGCAGCGTGGGGCAAGACCTCGACCACCGATCGCGCGAACATTCTGAACCGTATCGCCGACCGGATGGAAGCGAATCTGCAACGCATCGCCGTGGCTGAAACGATCGACAACGGCAAGCCGCTACGCGAAACGATGGCTGCGGATATCCCGCTCGCCATCGATCATTTCCGCTATTTCGCCGGCGCCGTGCGTGCGCAGGAAGGCTCGATCTCCGAGATCGACCACGACACAGTCGCGTATCACTTTCACGAGCCGCTCGGCGTGGTCGGCCAGATCATTCCGTGGAATTTCCCGATCCTGATGGCGGTATGGAAGCTCGCGCCTGCGTTGGCTGCCGGCAATTGCGTCGTGCTGAAGCCAGCTGAGCAAACGCCTGCGTCGATTCTCGTGCTGCTCGAACTGATCCACGATTTGCTGCCGCCGGGCGTGCTGAACGTAGTGAACGGTTTCGGCCTCGAAGCCGGCAAACCGCTCGCGTCGAGCAAGCGCATCGCAAAGATCGCTTTCACGGGCGAGACAACAACCGGCCGCCTGATCATGCAGTACGCGAGCCAGAACATCATTCCGGTGACGCTCGAACTCGGCGGCAAGAGCCCGAACATTTTCTTTGCCGACGTGATGAACGAGGACGACAGCTATTTCGACAAGGCGCTGGAAGGCTTCACGATGTTCGCGCTGAATCAGGGCGAAGTGTGCACGTGTCCGTCGCGTGTGTTGATCGATGAAAAGATTTACGACCGCTTCATGGAGCGCGCATTGAAGCGTGTGGCTGCGATTACGCAAGGCCATCCGCTCGATACGAAGACGATGATCGGCGCGCAGGCCTCGCAGGAACAGCTGGAAAAAATCCTCTCGTACGTCGACCTCGGCAAGCAGGAAGGCGCTGAGTGTCTGATCGGCGGCGAGCGCAATAAACTCGACGGCGAACTAAGCAAGGGCTACTACGTGAAGCCGACCGTATTCCGCGGCCACAACAAGATGCGCATCTTCCAGGAAGAAATCTTCGGGCCGGTCGTTTCCGTGACGACCTTCAAGAACGAAGATGAAGCGCTCGAGATCGCCAACGATACGCTCTATGGTCTGGGCGCCGGTGTGTGGACGCGCGACGGTACGCGCGCCTATCGCTTCGGCCGGGAAATCCAGGCGGGCCGCGTGTGGACCAACTGCTATCACGCGTATCCGGCACATGCTGCGTTCGGCGGCTACAAGCAATCGGGTATCGGCCGGGAAAATCACAAGATGATGCTCGACCACTATCAGCAGACCAAAAACATGCTCGTCAGCTATAGCGACAAGCCGCTCGGCTTCTTCTAAGCGTAATGACCCTGTCCGAGCGGGCCGCATTGCGCGGCTCGCTCTTTTTTAGCGAGGGCATGTGATGGCTGATGAGAAGGAAGTGGCCCGCGTGATCGCCACGCCTGCTGCGGTCGATTTGATCGAAAAGCTATGCGCCGAACACGGGGCCGTGTTGTTTCACCAATCCGGTGGATGCTGCGACGGCAGCGCGCCGATGATGTTTCCCCAGAGTGAGTTCATGGTCGGCTCGTCCGATGTGAAACTCGGCGCGATTGCCGGCGTGCCGTTCTACATGAGCGAATCGCAGTTCGAATACTGGCAGCACACGCAGTTGATCATCGACGTGGTGCCGGGCAATGGCGGAATGTTTTCTTTGGAACGGCCGAGCGGGTTGCGGTTCTTGACGCGTTCGCGACTGTTCGAGGATAACGAGAATGCGTGGCTCGAAACGCATCCGGTGGAACGGGTGGATGCTTAGCGTTTTAATGTCACGCTTGAGTTCGGATTGTCATTGACTGCGGGAGTGCTCGTTAGCAGTGCGTCGCTAATTTGAATCGTCGCCGACTGCGGGCACTGTCGGTGTACTCGCCAGCAGTGCGTCGCTATCGTCCTTCAGACCGACACCCGTGAGACCGAGGCGCCTTGCATGCGTCAGAAGGTAATGCAACTTGTGCGCGGCCAATGGATAGTCCAGACCTTCAGGCCGCACGTTCGAAATGCAGTTGCGTTGCGCATCGCTGCAGCCCACCTTAGGCGCGTAAGTCAGATAGACGCCGAGGCTATCCGGCGAACTCAAACCTGGACGCTCCCCGATCAGCATCACCACCAGCTTGGCATTGAGCAACTCGCCGATCTCGTCACCGAGCGCGACGCGTGCCTGACGCGCGACGACGACGGGGCCGATCTTCCAATCGGCCAGACGCGGAATGACAGCTTGCAGCAGCGGGATCGATTGCTTCGACGCAGCGAATGCAGAGAGGCCGTCGGCGATGACGAAGACCACTTCGGGTGAATCGACCTTGAGTTGTCCAAGCGCTGTGCGGCTTTCGTCGCTTAAACGCCTCCCGAGATCAGGGCGCCGCAAATAATGCTCGCGATCGGGCGCGGCACTATGCACATCCAGTGTGCTGAAATTTTGCGCGCGCAGCTGTTCGTGCAGCACGTCCGTATCGAGCGGATGATGCACCGCGTCGCGCGCCTGCGCATGCGAAAGGTTGAACGCCAGCAACGGCGCAGTCGGCAAACTATTGCCAGCGCGGCCCAGCGCGATCCGCGCGTTGGTGAACTGCCGCAGCGCGTTCCATGGATTCTTTTCGAGGAAGTCGCTCATGCGATACCCAGCCAGTCATTCGCGCCTTCCAGCAGCGGTTGCTGTGACGATGCACTCAGCAAAGCACCACGAGCGTCGGTGATCTGCATCGACTCCAGCCATTCTTCGAATTCCGGTGCACGGCGCAGGCCGAGCACGTCGCGCACGTAGAGGGCGTCGTGGAATGACGTGCTTTGATAGTTGAGCATCACATCGTCCGCGCCGGGAATGCCCATGATGAAGTTGATGCCCGCCACGCCCAGTAGCGTGAGCAGGTTATCCATGTCGTCCTGATCGGCTTCGGCGTGATTCGTATAGCAGATGTCGCAACCCATCGGCACGCCAAGCAGCTTGCCGCAGAAGTGGTCTTCGAGGCCCGCGCGCGTGATCTGCTTGCCGTCGTACAAATATTCCGGTCCGATGAAACCGACCACTGTGTTCACCAGAAACGGATTGAACTTGCGCGCGACGGCATAGGCGCGTACTTCGCACGTCTGTTGATCGACGCCGAAATGCGCATCGGCCGACAAGGCACTCCCCTGCCCGGTTTCGAAATACATCAGGTTATTGCCGACGGTGCCACGCTTCAACGACAACCCTGCTTCATACGCTTCCTGCAACAGCGCAAGCGAAATACCGAAACCCGCATTCGCTTTCTCCGTGCCGGCAACCGACTGAAACACGAGATCGACCGGCGCGCCTTTTTCGATCGCCGCGATCGTGTTGGTGACGTGGGTCAGCACACACGATTGCGTCGGCACCTGATAGCGCTGGCGGAAGTCGTCGATCATCAGCAACAGCTTGGTGATCGCGGCGAGATTGTCGCTGGCTGGGTTGATGCCGATCATCGCGTCGCCGCAGCCGTACATCAGGCCGTCTAGCATCGATGCGGCAATGCCTTTGACATCATCGGTCGGATGATTCGGTTGCAGACGCACCGACATATGACCCGGCAAGCCGACCGTATTGCGAAAGCGCGTGATCACCGGACGTTTGCGCGCCGCCGCGATCAGATCCTGGTTGCGCATCAGCTTCGAGACCGCCGCCACCATTTCCGGCGTGAGGCCGGCGGTGATGCGCGTAAGCGCGTCCGCATCGGTCGTGCTGCTCAACAGCCAGTTGCGGAAATCGCCGACCGTCAGATGCGAGATCTCAGCGAACGCTTGCGGCGAGTGATCGTCGATCACGAGGCGCGTGACCTCGTCGCTTTCGTACGGGATCAACGCTTCGTTGAGAAACGTGCGCAGCGGCACCTGCGCGAGTGTCATCCTGGCCGCGACGCGCTCTTCTTCGCTCGCCGCTGCGACGCCCGCGAGCTGGTCGCCTGAACGCAGCGGACTGGCTTTCGCCATCAACGTTTTCAGGTCGGCGAAACGATACGTGCGGCTGCCAATTGTCTCGGTGTAGCTCATCTTCACGACTCCATCGCCGCTGCTTGCGCAGCGGCTCGATCCGTCACTCTTCGAGCAGAACGTCTGCCGGCGCTGCTTCGCGTTGATGGCGCGTCAACAGGAAGTAGACATAGCCGAGCGCGAGGAAGATCGCGAACACAATGGCCACCAGAAAATTGAAGTAGACCATCGTGCCCAGACAAATCACCGCAGCCACCAGCGCGAACGCCGGAAAGAACGGAAACAGCGGCGCGCGGAACGGGCGCTCCATGTTCGGGTCCGAGCGGCGCAGCTTGAACAGCGACAACATGCTGATGATATACATCACGATAGCGCCAAATACCGACATCGTCACGATGTTCGCCGTCAGCGTCTGACCGCCGAACTGGATCAGCTCGTCGCTATAGATCGCGGCGATGCCGACTACGCCACCCGCAATGATCGCGCGATGCGGCGTCTTGAAGCGCGGATGCACTTTCGAGAGCCACTCCGGCAGATAACCCGCGCGGGCCAGCGCGAAGATCTGCCGCGAATAGCCGAGGATGATGCCGTGAAACGACGCGACGAGCCCGAACAGACCGAGCCACACCAGCATATGCATCCAGCCGCTATGTTCGCCGACGATGAATTTCATGGCTTGCGGCAACGGATCGTTGATGTTCGACAGCTTGGTCCAATCGCCGGCGGCACCTGCGAACACCATCACGCCGATGGCGAGCAGCACCAGCGTCAGAATGCCGGCGACGTAGGCGATCGGAATCGAACGCTTGGGATTCTTGGCTTCTTCGGCGGCCATCGCGACACCTTCGATTGCGAGGAAAAACCAGATGGCGAAGGGAATGGCCGCGAACATGCCGTGGAACGAGCCCATGCTGAAGATATCCGCGCCCGACCAGCCGCCTTTCGTGAAGTTCGACCACTGAAAGCCGGGCGACACGACGCCCATGAACACCAGCAATTCGAAGATCGCGAGCAGCGTCACGCACAACTCGAAGGCTGCGGCGATCTGCACGCCGACGATATTCAACGCCATGAAGACGAGATACGCGCCCATCGCCGCGTGTTTGGGTTCGAGACCCGGAAACTGCACGTGCAGATAGGCGCCGATCGCGAGTGCAATCGCGGGGGGTGCGAACACGAATTCGACTAAGGTCGCCGCGCCCGCCAGATAACCGCCGGTTGGGCCAAAAGCGTGACGCGCGTAGGCGAACGGGCCGCCCGCCTGCGGAATCGACGTGGTGAGTTCGGTGAAACTAAAAATGAAAGTGGTGTACATGGCCGCGATAAAAACCGCCGTGATGACAAAGCCAAGCGTGCCGGCGCTCGCCCAGCCATAGCTCCAGCCGAAATACTCGCCGGAAATGACCAGACCGACCGCGATTCCCCACAGTTGCCACGTGCCGAGCGTCTGCTTCAACTCGTGATGCGTGACTTTACCGACGTGCTGACTTTTGGATTCTGATTTCATCGGGCGCTCCTGATGTTGCCGCTTGCTCGACGCCGCAAGACTTTGCGGTGCATAGGCGGACAGGCTTCAACCGATGGTAGTGAGCCATTATTCGAGGTGTTATCGAAATTCGGCAAAGTTCGGGCGCGTTTGTGTGAGTGGGTGCTTAACTCCGTTTACGTGCGGTAGGTGAGATTCGCAGGATTTGGTAAATGGGGACGTGGTACTTTGGTTCGCATCCGCTCGGCAGTCTTCTTTCGGTTAATTAACGGAGATCTGTTTGCCGTTTGTTTGAAGGCTTTGCAGGGCCTGTGCTGCCTTTGTGCATGTTTACGCAGCGTGCTTTCCGGATGCCTCTCTGGTTTTTATAGTCTTTGTATATGTATACGTAGTAATAGTTAACAAGCATCCCACCTGGCTGTGGATAACTTGATTCTTCGTTTACGGATCAAGGGGCTGCGGAATCGATAACCCTGCGGAGCGTAGGCGAACAGGGGCAAGGAGCCAGGGAGAACTTTTGGCTGAGCCGGCGGGGTCGCGGATTTATCAAAGTTTCGCCCACAACGTGTCAGGTGGCTTGTACAAAAGTTGTCCAGAGGGGGCTGTGGATAAGTGGATTGACTTATCCAGCGCTCAGTCCGCTAGCTCGTACGACGTGCTGCGGCCCCCTGCTGCTGATTTTTTCAACACGCCGAATGTGACGAGTTCGCTGATGTCGCGCAACGCGGTATCCGGTGAACACTTCGCAATGGCTGCCCACTTGCTGCTGGTTAACTTGCCGTCAAAACCGTCAATCCTTACACCCGGGCCGCGGTGTACGCACAAAAAAAAGCGCCTGCGGTCATTCGCAAGCGCTTGTCTTGTCGTATCCAAGAGCAAATAGCGGTGAAGATATAACTTGAATACACACACTCAAGTACTCAGCGGTCGGAAATCGCTAGACCTAAGGCCACATCCACTTTCCTAATAGGCGGATTTTCGCGCTCGATACCTCTAGTAATTATTAGCGATTTTCTCTTCAGTTTCCGCTATTTGCAGTGTATTTTCTTTGCTCCATATACGCTGTAGCGAGACTCAAAACGTGAGATTTTTGGGCCCGTCGGACAACACGCTGCGGACTGTGGGACGCATCGGATGAGATTTGGGGAAGCATCGCGTGAGATTTTTTTGCACGCAGCTGAACCGGCATGACAGCGGGGTACCTTCCTGGCGAAGCTCTCCCATCGCCATCGCCCATAGGGCCGTCGTGAGCGACCCATCTCGATGCACGCCGGCGGTCAAGAAATGTCCAAGTTTCTGAGACTGGCCTACTCACGCGCCACGCAGACAGCGATGGCTGTTTAACGAAGCAACTACCGAGTTAAACCCCTCTCTATTTCGTCTCAGGCCAGCCGTTTCAGTGACTGGTCGAGGCGTCGGCGTCTGCCCGTCGCAACCCGACCTCGAGGGCACTCATGAAATCCCCCCGCCTCTGTCTCGCCTGTGGCAACGCGTTCGTGCCGCTGCTGCATGTTCCTCGTCAGCGCTACTGCTCATCGGAAGCTTGCCAGCGCGCCCGTCGACGCGACTGGCAGAACCACCGGCTCCGTATCGACCGCGACTATCGCGACAACCAGGCCCGTGCTCAGGCGAGATGGCGCGCAGGCCACGCCGACTATTGGCGCGAATATCGAGCTGCACATCCGGCGTATCGAGAGCGCAACAGCAGCATGCAGCGGATGCGCAATGCACGACGGAGTTTCAAGCCGATTGCAAAGATGGATGTCATCGAACTCCCTCGGCCGCTGGGCTCTGGCTTCTACGTACTGCGTCATGCGGATGATGCCGGCGCTGCAAAAATGGACGTGTGGACCGTCCACATAGCCGTGCTGTCTGCGCCGACAGCACCGCCCATATGATTGCAAAGAGATGACGTGATACACATTGGCGTCGGGCCTGCTACCTTTGCCTTGTCACCGTTCGCTTTCAAACGCCACCGCCTGATGTGAAGCCGCGGCGTTCGCATTTGGGGCTCCCCTTGCGCCCGGTGCCTGCCGCGTGTCTGTATCTGAGTTGCGGAGCGGAGAATGTCATTCAATAACGCGGGTGCAGCAGTCGTAGCCGGCTCCCTGGCAGGACGGGCAGCTGAGTACGTCCGCATGTCGACCGAACACCAACAGTATTCGACCGAGAATCAGCGCGACCGGATTCGAGACTACGCAACCCGCCGCGGATTCGAAATCGTCCGCACATATGCCGATGAGGGTAAAAGCGGTCTTCGAATCGACGGTCGCCATGCACTTCAAACTCTCATCTCCGATGTCGCCAATGGCAAGGCCGATTTCTGCGTAATCCTCGTCTATGACGTGAGTCGCTGGGGGCGATTCCAGGATGCCGACGAGAGCGCGTATTACGAGTACATCTGCCGCCGTGCTGGCATCCAGGTTGCGTACTGCGCCGAGCAGTTCGAGAACGACGGGTCGCCTGTCTCGACCATCGTGAAAGGGGTAAAGCGGGCAATGGCTGGCGAGTACAGCCGCGAATTGTCGGCGAAGGTTTTCGCGGGCCAGTGCCGTTTAATTGAGATGGGCTTCCGACAAGGAGGCCCAGCCGGTTATGGGCTTCGCCGGGTATTGGTCGATGAGCACGGACTCATGAAAGCGGAGCTGTGTCGGGGCGAACATAAAAGCCTGCAGACGGACCGGGTAATTCTCATGCCGGGGCCGGAAAGCGAGGTGCGAATTGTCAATCTAATCTATAACTGGTTTATCGACGAGTCACTCGACGAATACGAAATCGCGGCTCGCCTGAATGGCATGCACGTGCGGACCGACCTTGACCGGGAGTGGACACGAGCCACGGTACGGGAAGTATTGACCAACGAGAAATACATCGGCAACAACGTATACAACCGGGTGTCGTTCAAGCTGAAAAAAATGAGGGTGGCCAACACGCCCGACATGTGGATTCGAAAGGAGGCGGCATTTCAGGCAATCGTGCCAAGCGAAACGTTCTACACCGCTCAGGGCATCATGAGAGCGAGAGCGCGTCACTACTCAAATGAGGAGCTAATCGAGCGACTGCGCAACCTGTTCCGCAGTCGCGGTTTTCTGTCCGGCGTAGTGATTGATGAAACAGATGGCATGCCTTCTACGTCGGTCTATGTGTACCGATTCGGCAGTTTAATTCGTGCGTATCAGGCAGTCGGTTTTACCCCCGGCCGAGATTATCGATACATTGAGGCCAACCGCCTCCTGCGACAACTGCATCCGGAAATCATTGCGCAGACGGAGAGCAAAATCGCGGATTTGGGCGGCACGGTGATACGCGACCCTGCAACCGACCTGCTCACGGTCAACGACGAGTTCACGGCCTGCATCGTGCTCGCGCGCTGCCAGGCGCATGACAATGGCCGCAATCATTGGAAGGTGCGCTTCGATACGAGCCTCCTGCCGGATATCACAGTCGCAGTGCGGCTCGACCAGACGAATGCTTCGGCGCTGGACTACTACCTGTTACCACGTCTGGATTTTGGACAACCGCGTATTCATCTCGCCGACCAGAATCCAATCGAATTTGAGAGTTATCGCTTCGATACATTGGACTACCTCTATGGCATGGCCGAGCGCGCCCGTCTCAGGAGAGTAGCGTGAACTCGCGACAGCAGCCCGGAGAAATCCGGATGGTCCCCGTCAATCAGATTGAAGTCATCAATCCGCGAGAACGTAACGCTCGGGTTTTCCATGAAATCGTCGACAACATCAAGACCATCGGTCTCAAGAAACCTATCGTGGTCACGCCGCGAGCAACGGCCAGCGGCATAGAAAAGTACCTCCTTGTTTGCGGCGAGGGGCGATTGAAGGCGTTCCGCTCGCTTGGGGAAGCGACTATTCCCGCGCTCGTGGTAAGCGTCAGCGACGAGGACGCGTTCGTGATGAGTCTGACGGAAAACATAGCGCGTCGGCAGTGTCGCCCACTCGAACGGCTTGCCGGCATTCGGCAATTGCAGGAGCAGGGATACGCGCCGAAGGTCATTGCCGAAAAGACAGGACTTACGCCGACTTACGTTCACGGCATCCTCACGCTGCTGCGCCAGGGAGAAGAGAGACTTGTCGTTGCGGTGGAGAAAGGCCTCGTCCCTCTGAATGCGGCCCTTATGATTGTTGGCGCCGGCGACGACGATACTGAAATGCAAGCAGCACTCCAGGAGGCCTATGAGTCGGGCAAATTGCGGGGCAAGCAACTGATGAACGCTCGCCGTGTCATCGAGCGCAGAAAAGCACTCGGGCGAAGCACTGCGCACAATATGACGAGCAAGTCTGCCGCCGTCACGACATCGAGTCTCGTGCGGACGTACGAGCGCGAGGTAGAACGTCAGAAATCCATGGTCAGAAAAGCCGAATTCACACAACAGCGGTTGCTGTTTGTCGTCGGTGGATTGAGGCAACTGCTCGCCGATGAGAACTTCATCAACCTCTTGCGCGCGGAGGGACTGGCCAGTCTGCCGAAGTATCTTGCCGAACGCGTTTGGCCAACCGGGAGTGCCACATGACTGGCGTAACCCTTGGATTCATCCCCGAGCCGTTGTCGGTACCGGTCTCCAGCATCTTGCCATCGCGCAGAATCCCGTCATCCGTGGTCGAATCGCGTAAATTCAAGCAGATACGAACCTCCATTGAGGAAGTCGGCCTGATAGAACCGCTCTCTGTAACGCCTGCGGACCAGTCTTCCGGCCAGCATGTTCTGCTGGATGGGCATCTACGCTTACTTGCCATCCAGGACTTGGGGCACGAGCGGGCTGCCTGCCTTGTCGCGACCGATGACGAGAGCTACACCTATAACAACCGGGTCAATCGCCTCTCGACAATCCAGGAGCACTATATGATTCGGCGTGTAATTGACAGAGGCGTATCGCCCGAACGATTGGCGAAAGCTCTTTCCGTGGATGTATCCCAGATTATAAAGAAGATGTCTCTGCTCGACGGCGTGTGCCCAGAGGCGGCTGAACTTCTCGGAGACCGGCAGTTCTCGCCGGAGCTTGTTCGCGCTATTCGCAAAATGAAGCCCACGCGGCAGGTCGAATGCGTTGAGCTGATGGTGGCTGCGAACAATGTTTCAGTGTCCTACGCCGAGGCATTGCTGGTGGCAACGCCCGCAGCGCGGCTTGTGGAGGGCAAGAAGCCGCGCAAACTGACCGGAGTTAGCCCTGAGCAGATGGCGAAAATGGAGCGGGAAATGAGCAATCTGCAGGGGCAGTACAAGCTCGTGGAACAGACTTACGGTCAGGACGTGTTAAATCTAGTGCTTGCGAAAGGGTTTCTCGCGAAGCTCGTCGAAAACGAATCTGTCCGGCAATACGTTACCCAACGCCATCCGGATTTGATGGCGGAATTCGAGTCCATCATTGCAACCATTTCTCTCGACCAGCAGCAATTCAGCGCGGTTCTCTAGGCCGGCCTGAACGTGAGCAGTTGATGCGGCATCATCACTCTGCACGGCTGCCCACGCAGCGAAATCAGTTGCGAATCCAGCAGGCCCCGGTCAATCCAGTGCGAGACGCTTTCCCCCTTCCAGCCACTGACTTGCGATAACTGCTGAATCGACATTCCCCCCTCAAGCAGAGGCGTTCCAAAACACGAGGCGACCTCCACACGGCGAAAAAGTCGGCGCCCGCGAACCACGGCCTTCTTCGCTCAAAAGCGACCCTCGTGCGGCTCGACAGCGGCCTTCCAGGTTGAGCAATTGAGTCGAAGCGGCAGACCAGAAATTGACGCAAAGCGCTGCCGCCCTTCAGTTTGTCGAATCTCTGCCGATAATGCGGTCGGCGAACCAGCCTGGATGGGTTCCTTACTCGTGGCGCAAGTTGCTATAGCAGGAAGGTCCCGTATAACTATGAGAAGAAATGCTAAAGCTTACCTTTTATCAGAATTCGGAAGGCGCAATCGTCGGAAACTTGGACAGTGGTGACCGGCGTCTGCTGGCCACGACGCATCCCGCAACGATTGCTGCGGCAATATTTGCGCTGGACGAGTACGAACTGGAGGTCGCGACTGTCACAGGTTCCATACGGGTTTCGATTCCCATCGAGACTGAGGTACTTGACCCACTAGAGGCAATCATGGCGAGTTCCGATATGGGCAAGTTTATGAGCGGCTTCGCGACGTTTTCCCGTTTGGATTTCGCCAATCCATCGCAATTCGATACGTCGGCGGATGTGCATTTCCGCACCGCCGTTCACCATCTTCCGAATGAGTTAGTGAAGCTTCGGCCTGCAGAGCCTGCACCGAAAGATTTTTCGGCCGAACTGAAAAACCGCAACCAATACATCTATTTCCCTGACTGTTGATTCTGAAACCGCGTCGTCCGACGCTTTCAGACGCGCCGCAGTTCAAGCCCAGCGAGACGGACAATTACGGCATGGAACACAGCGGGTTCGTATGACGCGCCATGGCGGCCGTCGGCTCCGGTCGACGGCTTTCACAAGTTCGACGTCGGGCGCGTGAGCGAATGTCCCAGCAAATCGGACTCAAACAACGCAGTGAGGTATCGTCGCTTGCAACAATATGGCTCATATGGCGACGGAGTTGTGTCCACGGGGGCTAACGCATTCCACAAGCACACCTCAGGTGAGTGCATGCCGCGCCAACAAAACCGAACTAGTTGCTCGGTTCGTCAACGCGCTGCTACGAAGACGGCTCGCGTTGGTCGCTAAACTCAAACTTCGAGTTTTTAACGTATTGACGCAGTTCTCCGGATTGCCGATACCCTAAACGACCCACGTGTTGCTACGTATAAGTGCGGCCCAACCATGTTTCCACCGGCGCATAAATCGCCTGCCGGGACACGCACGCGGTTCGGAGTATCGCTCATCCGGATTTGATGGGGGAGTTCGAGTCCATCATTGCAACCATTTCTCTCGACTAGCAGCAATTCAGTGCGGTCCTCTATTCGAACCCTGACATAGCGGCGGTCCACATCCCTTGCGACGCGCTGCGAGATGAGCGCGGTCGCTTAGAGGCGAAGACTGATGAAGAGAAATCAGTCAGTGGCGAACTCAATCAGATAACCAAGGGGCCATGACGCGACTTTCAACCAGAGTTGCGAGCAAGCATCGCGCGACATCGTTCCAACTCCTTTGCGAGCAAATTTATTTCGGCTTGCATACCGGCTGCCCGGCGTAGAAGCTGACCAATTGCGTACCAGTATCCGTACCCTAAATCACCGTCCGCCATGGACAGTTCGTGAATCTTCTGAAGCGCAATCTCAAGGTCCAGATTATTTTCCGAAAGCATATGTCCCTCCTCCGTCGTGACGGGTTATGGTTTCACGGTCAGGCTGCCGGACATCGTTGGTTGGCCTGCCTATTCGCAAAGACATTTTGGGAAGCCATCGACGCCCATGTCGTTCGCTGACATAGCTCGTCTGCGCAGCAGCATGACGATGACAGCGACGGTAAATGTCGCTGCAAGCACCGAGACGCCGCCACCGAACCACATCGCGACGCGGTCGATGTTCTTCTGTGATGAAGCGAAGTGAAGTAGCCATTCAGAAATGCGATTGAGCCGCTTCACGTTTTACCTCCTCTGACTCCGGAATCTTCCGCGACATTTCGGCGTCAGGACCTTTCGCTGGTCGTCCAACGCCGATACGGCGGTAGCGGATGTGGACATCGGCCTACCCGCCAGCGCGAAGATTTCTGGCGCCCGTAAAGTCAATCGCTCGCATTCCCGCTTCCTTCGCCATTCGCTGCAGCCAGCAGTAGCTCACGCGTGCGCTTCATCAGCCAGGCCACCTCGCCGCGAGAAAAATCCCATTTGCCGGCGCCGACTTTCGCTTTCAGACCTTTCTCGACCCGCCCCAATGCGTCGTCCAGCGACAGGCCAGACGCAGACATCTTTCGCGACGCGTACTCCGTGAGCTGACCGGCAAGGTCCTCGCACGCGTCATAACGTGTCCACACCTCTTCGTCTGTAAGACCGGTGTGATACCGCCCGTCTATCTCGCGCACGAGAAGCTTGAGCCGCGCACCGGGCAAAGCTCCAGGCGCCGGCTCTTTCGGGAAATCGTCAGGAACCAGATGCCGTCCGGTCATCATCTTCTCCTTGATTGCGTATATCGTCAGAATCGAGCCGGCCGGGGGAGCCTCTTCGACATTCTGAGGCTGCTGTTGAGACCGCCCGCCGGTGTTTCGGTGCTGCCCAGATTCCGGGTAATGCTGCGGCCGACACATCAAGGTCGATGTCGAGTGGGTAGTGCCTGAGCAGACCTAGCGCCACCGACTGGACAAGGCCGTCGATGGTTATCTCTTCGGCAGACGCGAGCATCTGCAACAGCTCTCGCGTATCAGTCACGGCTTTCGTGCGCTCATGTGGGGTCGTCATCATCAGCTCCGTCAAACAGACGTTCGGTGACGTCGGTGTATGACGTCACCTCGTACAGTTCGCTCCACCGCATCCAGACGTGGTCAACGTTCAATGACGAGCCTTTCCTGCCGACCGGCTCGTAAATACGTCCCGTCTGAGTCGTACCCTGCAAAATGACCGGGTCGAACGTCACTATCGGGGAGCTGACGCGTCCCGACGAGTCAAACATATCGACGCCAACAAAATGTCCGCTCCCGCCCTTCGTCTCGAATATGCGCCATCGAGACAACGGAATCCCCGGCAATTCGGAAGCGGGGCGTGGTCGCCAGATAGGCATCGCAGTCTCCTGGTGGGGGAAAGTCATACCTTTCGGTTCTGTCGTGGACGTGGCGGCACTACATGCGAGCCCAACCATGTGCCGACCGGCGCACACATTGCCGGTCAGGCATTGGGGTGGTTCGACGCAACGCCCGCCCGCTCATGGCGTCAACGATGCAGGCACAAACAAATCGTGCCCGGCTCTCGCACCGATAATCGCCAGCCGGCCGAGGTCGGCGATACGAATCAGCGCGCCCCGCATGGCGCCATCAGGAAGCTGTTTCGCACCGACCAGTTCGACGCCGGGCAGCAAGCGGGACAGCGCCGAGGACCTCGTATCCATGGCACGAGCCAGGTCTGCCAGCGGAACATAGGCTTGCCGGAACTCCAGCAGCTGGTGCGGCAGCACCACGCGACATGGCTGGCCACGTCGCTGAATCCGTTCCGACGCCAGTAGCCCTTCGTCCGCCCAGTGCTGGATGGACTCCCACTTCCAACCGGTCGCTTTGGCCAGTTGTTGAATCGACATGCCGGCCTCGAGCAGCGGCGTGCCGAAATACTGCGATACATCCGACCTCAGGAAGAACATTTCGCCCAGCGTCCGACCACGTACGACGGCTTTCACCTTGCCGCCTGCGATGGCCTGCATCAGTTGCTCGATAGCCCGTCGGTCCCCCATACGCCGGCTTGTCAGCTCCGCCCATGTGAGCGTCGAATCGTCAGCCACCGTAGCGGGTTGAGCCCAACTTTCCACACGCTCATATAAATCCGTGATGGACTGGCGCTCAACCGGACCGCCCTTCATCAGGTCTTCGCGCCAGCGGACGTCTGACCGGATAACACCGGCTGCTTTCATGCGCTCGAGCACGACGGGTGGAACACCCAACAATTCGCAGGCGTTGATGTCGGCAATCCAGCCGGCGCGTTGCCGCTGGACGCGTTCAACCTCAGCGCAAGGAATTTCGAACAACTGGCCACGTGTGCCAGTGCGCCGTGCGCGGTGCTCGCACTCGCCAGCGACGATGGAGTCATGCAGGCGTGAAACACTGACGCCGATAGCCTTTGCAGCATCCGGCGCGCGCATATAGCCGGTCGCATCCTCGGCCATTTCTTTGGCGGAATCCAGGCCTAGGACACAATCGGACTTCCGGGCAGCGACGTCGATGATGATGTGGAGCAGAGGCTCGAGCGTCGTGCCCTGGCAAAGCTTGCGCAGACTGATGTACCAGTCACCGAGCAACGTGTTCAGCGTGCGGGCATCCTTGCGACCGGCGGCAATGCGCTGCTCGACGTGATTGCGGAAACCCGTCGGCCAGTCGGCCAGCAAGCCTTCGAGCGGCGAGAGAAATTCGACCGCTTCGGTGACGAATTTCGGCAATGCCGCGCCGCGCGGCAACCCTGGGCGCGCCGGCTGCGCATATTGGCAGAGCGTGCGAATCACCTTCACCAGCACATTGATGTCCACGCCGTGCAGAAGCGGCTTCACGCTGCCAGGCTGCTGCCCGTTGCTCCCAATCAGCGTCGACAGCCACTGCTGCGCCCTTGTCGCGGGCACGCGCGGCAGGCTCCTCAGGTCGTGACCACACGAGCACAATCCAATGTAAAGCCGCTCCGGCGACAGGTGCTTCCCGCACGCGTCGCACTGGTCGACCAGCAGGATTCGATGTTTCGGGCATGCCGTGACATAGGTGTGTTCCCACTGGTGTCGCAGGTAAGGGGATTCAGCCAGGCACTCAGGACAAACGGCGTCAGATTGCGCGCGGTGCAGGCGTCCCCAATCCCGGCAGAGGCCTTCCTGCTTAGAGGTAAACACGGCCCATGCAGGTTCCAGGCCGAGGTTACGGGCCACGTCGTCCGTGCGCGTCAGCAACGCACGGCGGTTGCGCTCGACACCCGCCGTACTCGCGAGGTCACGCCAGCTGAAAAGCGCATTGTCTGCGGCAAGGCGTCGGTGGTAGCCCATCCCGGACTCGTCGTCCCTAGGCGTGTAGGTGAGAACGAGGCTCATTGTTTACCTCCTGATTTTTTGCGAACCGGTACGGACGTCGCGTTACTGGTCAGCACATGAACGTATGCCTGTTTCAGTGCCGCCGGCTCCACGCCCGCGTCGTCGACGTCAGAGTCCTGGAAAGCAAGTCTGTGCGGTGAGCCTGCGTGGCTGACGTATCCAGCCGCCTTCCGGCAGTCCGCGTATGTAATGGCACGCGGTGCTTCGTTCGCCATGCAACTCGCCAGCTCGCGCACGAAGTCCGCGAGCACTCCGACCAAACCTCCGGTTAGCAGATAGCTTTGCTGTGTCAGCACCCGCGTGGGCACTTCAATGGGGTAGCCTGCCGCTGAGAAAAGGCGCGCATAATTCGCGACGCACGAGTTGTAGGCCACCATCTCCTCAACAATGGTTGCGTCATACGGCAGGAAATTGAGCGCGGGACATGCGCGGCGACGCAGCTGCTCATTTGCCGAAAAAAGCCGCTCGAGTCGCGGAATGCCGAAGAGAATCAGTGTCATGCGGAGCGCGTCCGCCAGCATCTTGAGCCAGTCGCTGGCCGCGCGCGGAGGCACCCGCGAGCCTTCATCAACGAGGTGCGATATCTCGTCGAAAATCACGACACGTGTGCGGGCCAAGCGCAGCTGCGTCACCATCAGGTCGAACATCGCGCCCGCCGTCATGCTGCCGGGAACCTGGATGCCCAACGCACGCAGCACACTCTTGGGAAGTAGTTTGGCCGTTGCCGAGTGGGGCACCTCAACAACCAGTACGGGGACATGGCGCCGTCCCTCAATGCGGGTTTCAGGATAGTCACGCGACAGGTTGGCGATGAGCGAGGATTTACCCACACCGCTCGGACCAGGAACGCGAATGACTTTGGGCGCAAAACCGGCGAGCGCGTCATCGATGCGCCGTTTGAGCGCAGTCAGATGCTCCACGAACATTGAATGCGGAAGCTCGCAGGTCTCGATGTCCCTGCGTAGTTGTTGGGCTGGCGTCACAGCAGTTTTTCTCCAGTGTTTCTGTTCACGATATTCATCAAAGGCGCGTCGTCGTACGAGATGACATCGGGCTGAAGCTCTTTTGCCGGCAACGACGGATTGTTCGAAGGTGGAAGCCCAAACGGCGCTGCCGCTGAAAGCGGCCGGTCCATGGCTCGCTGGACGGCTGAGCTTTCCCTTGAGCGGCGCACGGTTTCCCTGTTTTCCTCGCGTTTGCCGCGAGTCCTAGGCTTACCGGCTTTCGCGTTTCCGGTGACCGCCTCGTCCATTTCCCGCTCGAATTGGACCTTTTCGTCCGGGGTCGTCCAGTTTTCCATGCCCGAATCGAATCGGGCCTTGGCTTCCGCAAAGGTCCATGCCGGCGTGTCCGGGCGAACGTGTTCGTGCGTCAGCGTCACGAGGTCAAGGTCATCTCCCTCGTACACGTACACCTGACGGAAATCGTCGGGGTTGTAGAGAATGTGGAGCTGCTCATGGTCACCGTACTTGGCCAGCAGGTACGACATGGCCGCCTCACCTTTGTACCTGAATCCATGCTCAAGCGTGATGCCCGTTTTCGCACTCAACACGCACAGCTTGTGTTCGTAAAGCGCAGCCATCCATTCACGACGCGGCGGCGGCAGGGTGATGGGCTGTCCCAATTCGTCGGTCTGGTAAGTCAGCCGCTCAAGCGGCGTCTTTCCCTTCACCGAATCGACGAGCAGTTCGTCCCAGCGCAGCCGGTCGAGCGGGCTGTTGACCCAGTCCTCATAGAGCCACCTGACAATCCACTTCTCGAGTGCTTCAATGTTCATCAACTCTTCGCCCAGCGCGACGGGGTCGCGCTTGCCATCTTTTCCTTCGAAGCGCGTGCAGCCGGGGAGACGTTGAAGTCCCTCCTTGAGCGACCGGTTCAGGCGCTCGATGAACGGCTTGCCTTGCGCGTGCTTTGCTTTGCAGTGCTTGACATCCATTCCCAGCTGCTCTAGGCGGACGATTCGCGCACCTTTTGTTTCCGGGCCATTATCAAAAATGACCTGTGCAGGTGTGCCATACACGTTCAGCGCGTGAGCGATGCCAAGCGCCGCGAAGCGGTCTGCCTTGGCGGGCGTCAGATACATCTCAAGGCACAACAGCGAATCCGTCTCTCGCGGCGAACCGATGACGAGATGCCACCCCACCGGATATCCGGTGCAGACATCAATCGCCAGCACCAGATAGATGGTCCGGGCGATGCCATGGGGGGTGCGCACCACGAATGGCAGGTGCAGAGCGTCCTGTTCAATTCGAGCGAATGGGAACGCCGCCCGGATACGCTTCTTCGCGGACGATTTGCCGGCGACCCGATTGTGCGGGTCCATCCGGTCGTATTCTGCGTCGACGGTCGAGTCGCCAATCCTTGCGCACACGAACTTTCGGCTGATAGCGTGCGTGGCAACATGCAGGCCACGGCGACGGGCCTCACGGTCGATGTATCTCGTGAGGTCGAGGACGGTCCACTTGGATTCCGGAACCAGGAATTCGTTCTCGATTACCTCTTTGACGAATTCGACAAGGTTTTTCGAATACCTCGCCGTTGCATTGCCTTTATTCTTGTCACCCTTGAGAACCGGCAGGCCGAGCAGTTGATTTTTGTGCGCCCGGTACAGGGTTGCGCGCGACGGAAAGGGGTTGACAATTGGCTTGTCTCCGTTTTCCATCAGATAGGCATCACAGGCCAGAGATATCGCTGCGTTAAACGACAGGCCCCGTTGGTCCCTGATGGCATCAATGCGTCGCAATGTATCGTTCAGCAGGCGCACCTTACTGTGCAATTCCGGATTGTCGTACTGGGCGGCAATGCTGACACGCGGCATTCCCTTTCGATGCAGGACCAAACTGCCTTCCGAAATCCGCGCGCGGATTTCCTCGTATTCGACATAGCGGGCCTCACGCTTCTCGGCATCGAAAAGGTGGATGGAGCCAGCATGGAGGCGACTGTCCAGCACCTCGAAGAAATTGTCCGGTTTGCCGGGCAGCGCGAACTTGTCTCCGGCGCGCAGGTCGGCCATCATGGCCGCAGCTCCTCAATCAGACAGAGGTGTCCCAGGTCGCCATACGCGGACGATAGTTCCAGCGTGGCGCAAATATGGTGATGCGCGAGGTCGGCCTGCAGAACGCCATTGGCGAGCAGCGGAGGAATCAGGCCCGCCGGAATCTGGAGGTCAGCGCACAGCGTGCGCTGCAGCACCGGGCCCGATTCGCAATAGCTTTCGACCCGGTCGATGATGTCCGGGGTCAGGTATTCGTGGGCGCGCGCTATTGCCGATTTCAACAGTTGCACGTTGACGACGACCGGGTGCCGTTCATCCGCAGGCACGACCACCGTGGATAGCGGATAGCAGTACGCCGACATTATTTCCCGGGCCCGCTCGACCTTGGCCCAGTACTGGCCATCGCCCTCGAAGCCCTGCAGCTTGACCTCGTATGCGCGCTGCAGGCCGTCGGCCTGAACGGTCGCAAAGTCTGGCGTGTACTCCGTCTGGCCATTACGACCACCACGAATCCTGCGCGCTTCGGACAGCTCCTCGCGCGTGAACAGCAGCCGCTCTCCAATCAGGTCGACGGTGAACGGTTGTTGCCTGAAGGAGCGCACGCGCGGGTCAACGCACAGCATGTGCGCTACCAGGCGTTCAGCGTCGGATTCGACGGTGATGTGGCCGCCGGCTTTTTCGGCATAGGTGCCGATGCGGGCCTTGCCATACGTCCGGGCCGTGAGCCGGACGCCAGCGTTCGCAGCACTCCGGCGGCTACGGACGCCATAGGACAGTGCGCTTCTCATTTCGCGCCTTCGTCCGCAGCCAGTAGGCGACTGCCGGTCTGCGTGCTCGTCCGGGATGCAACTGCGGCGCGTCGGGTCGGTGAATTGCTCTGTAAAGTTTTTGTCAGCATTCTGTCCTCGAAAAAATGGCTTGCTTAGGACGTGTAGAGCCTACTTTTGGGTGTCGGTCGTATACGACCGAAAATAGCCGTGAGAGAATTCCGGCACCAGAAAAAGAGAGGCTCGAGCAAGGTCGAGGGGAGTTGAACAAATGCCGCACAAGCGTGACGAGCTGCCGGCGCAGCCATATGAGCATTGGGAAAAACAGGCGAAGGGTCTGATAGAGGAACAGATGGTGCGGCGCGGCATCAGCTACAAGCAGCTTTCGCAGATGCTGGAGCGCTTGAAAATCTATGAGCCGGCCGGCCAGATAAACCGCAAAATCAATCGCAGGCGGTTCTCGGCAGCCTTCCTGTTTGCCTGTCTGCGTGCCATGGAGGTGGAGAACATCAGGGTCCCCCAGTCCAAAGAGGGACAGAACGGTGAGGAATAGGCGACTGGCTGCCCACGCCGCCGGATTCGCCCCCAGCCAGACCATCTTCATCGCCTGCTCCCGTCATACCCTCTCATTAATAGAGGGGCCTGACCGAGCAGGCGGTCAAGCGGACGAATGCAAGCTCATTTCTGGCTCTGCGTGCCGGCGTTGCACCGGCTTGGGTTTACCAACGTAGGCAATAGTTGGGAGATTTTCAAGCTGGATGGTTACTGTGGCTCGCAAACTACCTGTGACATCGATAACTTTGTCCCAGACATCAAATACGCCCTTTCTCGCACAATGCGCCGGTTGGCTCATGTACTTTGAGCCAATGATATATACGTGCCCGCGAAGTGGTGCAGCATCCGCGAGCGCTGCACGACCCCATCACTGAGCGACGGAATAGCCGCTGCGCTTTCGGACCCCTGCCTCCCTGTTCAAGCAAGTTGTCTGAGTATTTTTCGCTACAGATTAAGGTGGAGCGTTATCGAGAGCGGTGGGTTCTCCACGCAAACATCCGTCGCCCCTTCTTCCCGGAGCTCCACTCTTCGGAAGAGGCTGCATTGTGCGGGCGCCTCACGCCGTTGCCCATGATTGCAAGACTTGAAAAGTCTTTACTAATGAATTACCTATTCAAGTTGCCAACTCACTCCCCACTCACGCCAGCAGTCATTCGTCGCCTTAACTATTCTCGCGCTTCGCACGGTCTTAAGTCCGTTATAAACCCAGACAGCACAACTAATAGTATTTTTACCCAATGATACTTGGGTAATCCACTAACGCCTGCAGAGAGGCTTCCTTAACTCGGCGTAGGCAGCGAATCACGTGCCGTCCTCGCACGACTTGATGTGTACCAGTACCCGTTCGCCGGCCGGTAGCCGTCACCGCGAAACTTTCGCTTTCCGTAACCATGCACGGACCATTCATCCTGGCGTCGTTCGTTTACAAATCGTAGTAGGCCTCTCCCTGGAAATCATCGGCCGTGCAACCGATATCGCTTGAGTACCGCCTTAGGTCCAATTGATTAGGGACGCTGCGAACACGCCGTTGGACCGGCACAAAAGCATCGGGTCGCCTCGCCCTTTGGAGGAAGAGACCCGATATTTGACTAACTCGTGGCATGAAGCGCCTGCTGTTACCGAAGCTTGGGTGGCCCGGAAAATCGCGCCCGCCGGCCCAAAATGGCGCTGGCTGGCGTACGCTACGCAGCCTAAAATCGTCCGCTTGCGGCCCACTGCGCGGGAGCGTTTTCCCACGCTCGCACTTTTCGCATTTGTAAAGCCTCTTGCGTGTGTTTTCACACGAAAAATGAAGGTCCGGACGCAACCTAACGGCAAGGGATTTCCGTGAGCGACAAAAACGATATTACCTGGACTAAGCTCGCAACTCGGGTCATGCGCGCAGTCCTGGCCCGGAAGGACGAAAATTATGCTGCGCTGGCAGCCGAGTTAAGAAAACTCGGCGCGGACGAAACGGCTCGCTCCGTTGAAGGCAAGGTTCAACGAGGCAGTTTCAGATTCGCCTTCTTTCTTCAATCGCTGAGCGTGGTTGGTGCGGAGTACCCTCTGCAGTGGCGCGCCGATATTGACACACCAGGTACCTGGGAACAACGCGCGTCGCGTGTAATGCAGGTCGAGATGGGCATACGGGCCGGCATGACGTTCGTTGAACTGAGTCGCCGGCTTTGCAGCATTGGCGTCACCATTCCAGCCCACACCCTGAGCGAGCAGGTTACAACGGGCACCTATCCGCTCACACTCCTGCTTCAGTGCGCGGCCGTCCTGTGGATAACCGACGTCGAGCGATTCATCGACCGCTCGGACCTCTACGCCGCGGCTGCTGCGACCTCAACCGCCTCTCGTTAGGCACGTGGTTTGGCACCCAAAAATTTCCCTTGAAACCCTGTGCGAGGCGACTATAGTCGTATCTGTCGGCGCGTGAAAACACACGCAAAATATTTCGCCGTATCCGATAGCGTGGGTGCCATCACCACTTGCTCTGCGCGTCGCCGGAGCCCGGGCGCCGGCGAGCACACGGCGAGCGACCAGCCGAGTGCGGTCTCGGCGTTTCGCCAGAGCGTAGCGCGAGCCGTTCGCGACATTCAAGCGTGCAGGCGCCTACCTGGAAGCCGAGGGACGTGTGCGAAGAGCCAGAAATCGCGCCAGCCCGTCGCGCATCTTCGAAACGAAAGGTGGCACTCGCCATCCTGCTGGCGAACGTATCCAGAAAGGCACTCGGCGAGTGAGCTCCGCTAACTCGACCGTGATGCCGAAGACGTCCCGTCTATGCATCGTTTCTCGTCGACGGCGCCTACAATCGGCAACGCCTCGATACACATGTCGCATCTGTGGTTCGTGCGTTCGGCCGCGCGCTTCTGCTTACTCAGCGAGCGCACCCGTGAGCTCGGTGAAATTTACGTCGCTGCGGCCAATAATTGACGACAGGAGTTTCAGACAATTGTTGATAGTAGCGTGTGATTGGGCGTCGGAACTCCCGAAGACTATCGTGAAAATCTGCGCTGGAGAATTCAGTCACGGAGGTGAACTTCCAGTCGTGTGCATCGGCGAAACAGGGATTGACCCGCGATTGAATATTTGGCGACGGGCGCGTGAGGCGTTGCACGATGAACGAAATTTGTGGCCACAACGGCCGTATCCAAGGTTGCGCGAGGCGACGGTGTTTATTACGCGAGACTCAGTGCCAAGACCGAATGTGTTCGTCGAAGCGAGGTTGGACATAATTGTTGCCAAGGGCCATGCACACACCAGTGCGGTGTTTGACAACTATCCGCGCTGCGATTTGCTGCGGGTGAGAGTGAATAGCGCCGACGATGTAGTCACCGTTGTGCGCAAGGTGCTTGACGTGAACTAAACAGATGAAAGTGTTGAATCGCCCCCGGCGCCATTCGATAAATTCGACGTCCGTTAATTTCTAAAATCCGACCTTCGAAGCAGCATTAATCGTTGATAGCCAGGAGTCTCGTGGCCAGAACTCAACTCGTATTCGACGCGCGCGCACCGACCCTCTACCTAGATATAGACGGAACGTTGCATGCTGGTTCTGCGGTCATTGATGACACCGGAGTCATTACTCTTGACAGCGGACGGGAATTGTTCGAATTCGCCCCGGTACTCGTCGAACTGCTCGCCCCGCACCCGAGCATTCAGATTGTGCTGACCACATCGTGGGTGTCGCATATAGGCTGTGCCGGCGTTGTCTCTTATCTGCCCGATGCCCTACGTTATCGAGTTGTTGACGACACTACGAGAGTCAGGTCCAGGATGAGCGAAGTCCGGGACGGCACCGACCGTGTATCCAAAATCCTGCGCCACGTTTCGTCTCACGGTGTGCTGAGTTGGCTCGTGCTCGACGACCGAGCATGGGGCGTGCCGATTGGGTACGCCAGGCATTTTGTTCATCTGTCCCCCGAGAGCGGCATTAGTTCGCCCGATGCGCGTTCGCGGATTAAATCCTGGCTACGCGAATGCCAGGCGCTATAGCATCTTCGTCATGGTGCGATGCTGGGGATTGACGCAGAGTTAGAGTTAGCGCAATACGACGTGTCACCTCACATGCGGATTATTGGCGCAAACGATGGTCGTCTGCAGTGACAGCGCAACTCTTCTTCGGGCTCGCGGTGTTCTTGACCTTCCCCAAACTCGCAGTCATGTTATGCAAGACATCTCTTCCAGTCAGCTTCTTCTGCTCGCCTTCCCTTTCGCTATTGTGATTGTGGTGGGGTTGCTGGTGCTTGGGATTCGCGCGGCCGTTCGATATGTCATGGTCACTCGTGTTCAGCGAAAGAAGCCGGGAGAGCGTGATGGTTGATAAGTTCGCCGTCGCTCCGCTGGCAATGCTCGTCGTACTGATGGGCGCCGCCTTTTTCGGGCCAATAGTGGGTAGCTTGGACCTCGCAATACAAGGCAACAGGTTGACCCCACGTGGAACGCTCACTTTCCTCCGACGGGTGGGGCGCCACCGCGGGCAGTTTCAGCCGCCCGTCAAATCGACAAGATTTCGTTTCAGCGACGGGTACAGCACCGTTCCGTCGGGCAGTTCAGTTGTGAGGGAATTCATGTCGATGGACTCGTGGTATTCAGGGCGAGTCCCATCCTTCCTTTGCTCGTCAATCAGTCGGTGCAGGTCCGCCCAATGAGCAAATTTATGGATTACAAGTCGACATCTCGTGCTTCCAACATAGAGTACGGGCAAAGCGCTTCTGAACCGGCGGATGGGCTCGAGAAAAGTCTCCGCACGGAGCCAAAGAACCTTGTTCGCCAGCCCCCAGGTTGGAATCGGAATCGGATTGTCTCCGTCGTCCAAAAGGTGATAGCAAAGACCATCCGGATTCGCAATCAGCTCAGGGTGGTCGAGCCACTGGTCGTCGACTTCTACCGCGAGACACCGGTGCTCCGCCGTCCTGTCGCGCAGCGACTGAGGGAGTGCGTCTTCGGCCACCACGTAGCAGGTTGTCGCCGAGGAATGCGCGCAGCGGCGAATCTCGTCAACAATCGCGCACCCTTCATCCGTTTCCCAAGAATTGCTTTGCTGCGTATATCCTCGCTGCCCGGTCTCGATGGCGTGGATATTTCGTCCCACTATAATCCTGAGCGCCTCACGTGCTACCGCCTCCGTCACCATAGCACCGTATCCCGGACCGCCGCCTCTCCATCTCTCGTCCGCTCCGTCGTGGTTATCGAGGTAGGAAACGTAGGTTTCCTCGTCCTCATCATCCCAGTAATAGTGGTCATCAGAAAAGGTCAAACGTGCCTTCTCCATCAGAGCGCGGACCATGCCTAGCCGCTCCCCAGTTGGCGAATCGGCGATGAAGGTGCGTAGTGCATCGTCCACATGCTTCCAGACGAAACCCTCTGCGCGTTGCATCAACGATATCCGGGCCGCGATTCTCTTTTTATATTTCTTCAGCAGGTTCATGCGCCAAATTCTGGCGGCCAATTGAGGTTGGTCCTCGCATAGCCAGATGAACAGGTCCCCGGCGTCGACTGTAAGCCAGAAACAGAGGGTCTCGCATTCCCAGGTGGAATTGAGAGCTGCGAGTGAGCAGTCAGTTGCCTGCTCAAGTACCTCGGAAGCTTCATGTGAAGAAAAGTTGTCAAAATTCTGCATGCTTATGACTTTAGAAGTGGCGCGCCAAGCCGGCGCGTATTTTGTATATGCGCACGTTTTATTCAACCCGAGCGGGTTGGACAATAAAGGCGAACAAATGCTGAAAGTTACCGTTGAGCTGTGGCCAGGTGGCCGCGAGTCGAGCCGGCGCGTCATCGCGACCGCTAACATTGTGCGCATAAAAGACGGCGCGCTTGCCGACTATGAGGTGGACCTTCGCGAAGACCTGCTCGGCGAAGTGGGCGAAACGTCGACGCTGCACAGGTACCCTCGGTGGTCCGCGTCGGTGTGGGATTTGGTTGTAAGGAGCATCGCTGCTGCGCTCAATAACGGCGATGAACAATTGCCAGCAAGACCGACGCCTCCCGAAGTCCCCGTGCACGAAAGCGATGGCCTGCGATATGTGCGCCTGCGCGAAATACCTGAACCGACGCGAACGTTTTTCCGTAGAAACTTGGCTTACTCAACGCGCCCTGTCATCGAAGACGACCCAGAGCCAATGGACTGCGCGTACGCGTGGGACTGGCAAGACTTTCTGGCTGGCGCCCGATAGTTTCGCAAGCGATACCAGGTGCACTTGTGCGGCTCCTACCCCGCCGAACCAAGGCGTCGTCTCTCTCAGGCACTTTGCATTTCAGCGCCAGGTCGCGGAATGCCTCACATGCGCTAGACTGGCTTGAGCAACCGGAAGGAGACTTGGATGATACGCAAGACGCTCAATGCCTCGCAGCTTCAGCAGGAGGTCAACCGGCGAATCCATCGACTGCAGGAAATCGTCGAGGATGGCGTGAAGATTCGTGTGCCACGGCCGCAGTTTCAAGAGGCTGACAAGACAGGCTGCAACTGGAACATGACCCACTTCGGCAACGCGGTCGGCTTCGAGCGCGACATCGAGGGCGTGCTCAAGGCCGTGCGTGCGGAATACAACCTCAATACCGAAGTGAAAGACACCGGCAACCCGTTTGGGGACTAACCGCGAAAGACATCGATTCGTTGTTCGTTTTTGATGGCGTAGTCACTACTGATGCGCTTACCTCAAATGGTCTACCTTGCGACGCCCCGTCGCAGATATTCCTCGGTTTGAAACCGATGCTTTCTACCAGCATCGACATGCCCGCATGTTGCTCAAAATTGCCGACAACTGACGAATGGACCTTTGGATTCAACCCTGCGCGCCATGCGCTGACCTTGCCGGCAAGTCGGCGGATGAGCTTCCGCACCAAGACCTCACGCTCAACGGCGCCGGCGCGGTGAAAGATGCGCGAGTGGAAGAGCACTACACCTGCGTTCGATGCCGCGCGGTGTTTGCGCGAATCCTTGCCGGGCCGCCAACGCGGCAGACTTGGACGTTGCTGAATGCCGGCCAGCATTGACGCGAGTTTGGCGCATGTTCGGATGCGTCGGAGTTGGCGGCGCTCCGTGCCGTATTTGATGACAGGGACGGGCCGTACTACGCGTATCGGTTTGCGGCATAACGGCGTGAACCATCTTGAACCGGTTCGTGCTCGATAAAAGCAGCTTCTAGTAACATTGCGACGTTGATTAAGCATCGCAGTGAACCAAGCATCGAATAGCAGACATCGAATGGACATTTTCTACTACTGGCAGAAGCTCGAGCAGAACCTCAAGAACGGCCAAGTTGGCTACGTTGGCTCCAACAATACGAGAGTCATTCAACTCGCGGAGCGGTTGCCAAAGCGCATTTGGGTATTCAAAACCCCGAAGGGGATGAAAGGGTCTATCCAGTTGGTCGGCTCGCTGCTTGTGAGTGATGAACCACGCGTAGCTGTGGCTACCGACTACCCCAATGTCATTTACTACGACCCGTTCTCGCCTGAATCCGTGATGTTCACGGACTCGGGTACGCAAGAGCGCATCCAGGAGGTCTCTGCCTACTTCCAGTATCGCTTCCACTCTGCGTTCAGTGCCAATTTCAATGGCGATGCCGGGGTGCAAGCTATGGAATCGAATGTCGTCCGCGGGTTTGAAGCGCTGGTTTCTGATTGGAGCACATGCCAGATGCTGGAGCGCGTCAAGGACCGCCGGAAGGTTCAGCCCATCAATCCGTTTGCGAAGCAATCAACTTGACGTTACGGAACGGTTTTCGTTGCCTGTGGGCAGGCATAGAAGCAAAAAAGCCCCTCAGACTTCCGTCGCGAGGGGCTTCCTTTCCAGCGGTCCGGCTTAGAGAGCGGCGTCCTTCAGCTTCTTCAGCGGGCGTACTTTCAAACGCACCGAAGCGGGTTTTGCGGCAAACCATTTTTCTTCGCCCGTGAACGGGTCCTTGCCGAAGCGCTTCTTCTTTGCCGGCACGTCCTGAGCGACAACCTTAAGCAGACCGGGCAGCGTGAACTCCTTCGCACCCTTCTTGTGGACCGACGCGAGCACCGTTTCTTCCAGCGCTGCCATCAAAGCCTTCGCCGCTTTCGGCTCGACACCTGCGCGCTCGGCAAGATGGGTAGCAAGCGAAGCCTTCGTGAACGAATCCTTGATGGGCTTCAGCGGCGTGGCAGCGACCGCCTTCTTCGTGACAGGAGTCGCAGCCTTCTGCACCGTCGGCGCTTTCGCCTTTTTCTCGACCGGCGTTACAGCTTTCTTCGGAGCCGGCTTTGCGGCAGTTTTCGTTGCACTCGTTGTTGCCATAGATTCCTCGTCATTGGTCAAATGATTGGCCCGAGACCCTTGCCTTTGCACAGTCACCGACAATACGCAAAGGTCCAAATCCTCAGGCTGGCGCTAGCGTAGCAATCCGGATTTGAATCTGCAACGGGGGAGGCCCTAAAACAAAGGGTTTGGCGCCGAGGTGACGCAAAAACGATGACCTGTACCCCTCCGCAGAAGGCTGCACCCAGGTAAACGGCTATGCGAAAGGATTTGAAGCACGGGCAAGAGGAGAAAACCTCTCGCGCGAGTCCAGCGTCGGGTGTCTGTGAGCGCGCCGAGGGCAGCAAAGCGAAGATACCGAAGGCGATGGAAGATGCGTTTTCGGTGTCACAGTCCGATGGCGAGCGCGGTAAAAGCACTCATCGACAAGTTCAACGCCGAGCTGGTGAGTGAGTTGCCCGAAGATGGAGGGCGGTGAGCTGGCGGAGGGCGAAAAGAACGAGAATGTTGTTTTCGAGTTTAGGCTGATTCCCGCGCACGACATGCGGGACGCTTTTCTTTTGTCGCGCTGGACGTCTCCCGGGCGAGCCAGACTTGCTCTCATTTTCGGCCATTACGGACATGCCTCCGCCAGAAATTGCGGCCGCCGGACATGACCGGTGCATCATCCCCATTAAGCCGGAAAACGTTGACGCGTGGCTGAATCTGGACGGGTCGGACTTGGCGGCGCAGTATGCAATACTGGATGACAGGGGCCGCCCTTACTACGAGCACCTGCTGGCTGCCTGACCGTTCGCAACCATCTGCAACTGACGAATACACCTTTGGATTCAACCTTGCACGCGCTGTGCTGACCTGTACGGAAAGTCAGCGGCTGAGCTTCCGCATCAAGACCTCACGCTCAACGGCGTCGGCGCGGTGAAAGATGCGCGAGTCGAAGAGCACGACACCTGCGTTAGGTGCCGCGCGGTATTTGCGCGAATCCTTGCCGGGCCGCCCACGCAACGAATTTGGATGCTGCTAAATGCCGGCCAGCATTGACGCAACAACGTTTGTTCAATCTCGAAGGAGCACGATTGCCCTCACGCTTGGATTGCACGAAATCGGAAAAACGCAGCGATGGGTACAGCGTAGAGATAATCGAGTGAGAGTGCCCGTGCAGTTCAACGACGACAACGCACCGGTCTATTCTGCATTCTTCCCCTGCGAACGCCGGGACTTATTCAAATGGGCAATTGCACTATGAGCTCTGGACGAGCTGTAGCTGGAATCGATATTGGCGGCGACCGGAAGGGGAATCATCTGGTTATCCTGCGAGGTACCCAGATTGTGTGCAACCTCCGCAAAGAAGCGCCGGAGCATATGCTCGAAAAGTGCCTCCAATTTGAGGTAGCAGCGGTGGGCATTGACGCACCCTGTCGATGGCGAATTGGCGAGACCGGCAGGCAAGCTGAGAAGTCTCTTGCCCAGCAACGAATCTTTTCGTTTGCCACACCGACTCGCGAAACGGCCATGGCCAGCCAAAGCGGATTCTACGGGTGGATGTTCAACGGCGAGCGTGTATATGATGCATTCACCCCACACTTTCCTCTTTTCAAGAATGGTGAAGAAACCGGTGGCGGCGTGTGCTTTGAGACGTTTCCCCACGCGATAACCTGTGCCTTTCTTGGGAAGGAAGTCGCATCAGCGAAGAAAAAGGGAACTCAGCGCCGAGAAATCCTCAAACATCAGGGAGTCGAAACAACGCCGCTGAGGTCAATCGACGACGTTGATGCGGCGCTGTGCGCGCTGACGGCAAATTATCTACTTGACGGAAGAGTCGAAGCGTACGGCGATGAGCTAGGGGGATTCATCGTGGTGCCTACTCCCGCTGTTCACGATAGGCGAGTTAGTTCAGACCTTTCCCACGACTGAACTAATACGGCTGATGCAATAGCGGCGCCATGTGTCCCTTGAGTCCGTTAGGCACAGACTTGAGTTCCCTCACAGGCGACGGCAGTTGTAATAGCGGCAATCACATTCCAGGAGGACTGGTGTATCTGAGACGACATTTGGTCTTGTTGCTGTCAATGGCAGCGTTTGGTTCGACCGCGGCATGGGCGAATGATATTCAGTGTGCAACCACGCGACAACCGGCTGAGCGCGTCATATGCGACCACGCCATCCTGAACAACGAGTACGAAGATATCTTCGCGCAACAGCAGGCTCTGCTGAGCAGTGGGAAACTCTCGCCCGCACAACTCGCCCGGTGGAGGCAATCGCGGAACGCCTGCACTGACGTCCACTGCATCGACGGCGTATTTGTTCGGTGGGCGGTGATAGCCAGGTCTGTCGAAACCACTTCTCGCGCTGCAGTGGCTCCGGTTATAGCCTCGACTAATGCGATGGCCCCTGTCGGACCTGCTTCTGAACCAATCGTACTCCCCGCGTCCCAAGCCTTGCCGACGTCGGAAGCATCTCTTGTGCGTCAAGGGAGTGCCGCCGGCGTGGCGCTTCCGCAGCCTGTGGAGACGCACGCCTCTTCGCCTACGGTCGCTTCCGCTGCTTCCAGCGCGAGTGACTCCCGTAGCGCGACTGGATTGAGCACCGGCCTGATGACGGCCTTGCTTGTTGCGGTTGGATTCGGCGTTCTCTTCCAACGCCGAAGGAGGAACGGTGGAAGCATCGGGGAACCACCAAGCAAAGTTCGCGGCAAGGACAAGCCTTGAGCGGACCGCATTGAAGGGCATGGAGCGCGGCGACGCAGTGTTGTGATTTTTGGTGATACGCCGCTTTAGTCAATGCACTAGTCTTTTCTAGCGCGACCGTGGCATATTGCGACCACATTTATGAGGAGGCCACCTGATGGCAACAACTTTGGAAGCAGTCCAGGCGAAGATGAAAAAACTGCAAGCGCAGGCGGATGCGCTGATTGCAAAGCAATCGTCGGGCGTCATCGAAAAGATTCGCGAGTTGATGGCGAAGCACGGCCTGACCACTGCCGACATTGACGCGCACTCTGACGGCAAATGGCGCGCCGTGAAGGCAGTTGTTAAGACCATGAGCAAAGGCAGTGTTGCCGCGGTCAAGTATCGCGACCCGAAGAGTGGTGCAACCTGGACCGGACACGGCCGGACTCCAAGTTGGATTGCCGCCGCGAAGAACCGAGACAAATTCCTGGTTGACGGAAGTACGGCGACAACAAAACCGGCCTCTGCTAGCAAAGCGAAGGCTGCTGGCAACTATGTCCGCGGGCCGCAGCCGGCGATGTACCAGGACCCAAAGTCAGGCGCGACGTGGAGTGGACGCGGCCGCGCGCCGGCGTGGATTGCCGAAACCAAAGACAGGAGTAAGTTCCTGATTGCAGGTGGTGCTAAAGCAACTGTTGCGACGAACGCAGCGGTTGTGAGCAAGACGAAGGCTGCGGTGAAGAACGCCTCGAAGGCAGTTGGTGCGACCTCTACCAAGGGTCAGCCGAAAGGTCCGCAGCCGGCTAAGTATCGCGACCCGAAGTCCGGTGCAACTTGGAGCGGACGCGGTCCGGCTCCGACGTGGCTAGCCGGTGCGAAAGACCGAACGAAGTTTTTGATTGTTGGCGCCAGTGCAGCGGCCGATACGAAACCGGCGGTCACGAAGGCAGTTGCGAAGAAGGCCCTGACTGCGAAGAAAACTGCTGCGAAAAAGGCCGTGAGCGCGAAGGTTCCGGTTAAGAAGGCGCCGGCGAAAAAAGCGCCGCGCAAGAGCGTGGCCGTGCCCGCTCCGTTGGCCACAGTCGAGTCCGGCGCCGAGTTAACGACCTAAACGTAGTTGTCAGATGCCCGGTGGACCAGCGATTTTCTGGTTCCACCGGGTACACCAAGCCGACGACGTTTTATTGCGCCTGTGCTGCCTGACGTTGCGCGGCTTGCTGTTGAGCGTGCTGCTTCGCAAGGTGCCTGCCGACCATGCAGCCGCCGACCGCACCAACCACAGCGTGGTGCCCCGCGTAATGCCCGGCGACCCCACCTACCACCGCGCCCTTGAGGCAGCCTGCGGCGTTTGCCGTGCCTGCCGTTGCGAAGACCAGCGTCGTTGCAATCAAAGCGATTCGTATCGGGCTAGTTTTCATTCGAAAGTACTCTGAGGTCGGATTTTTCGGATGTGGCGCTTTCCGGCGTCGTTTCAATACCCGCGCCAATCACGATGCTCGCGCCACTCCTGGCGGTGCCATTCACGTTCACGCCACTCGCGACGTTCGCGCCATTCACGGGCTCGCCAGTCGTCGTCACCGCCGTACGCGACGGCGACAGGTGCGGGAGCATACACGACGGGAGGCGGCGGTGCGTACACTGGCTCTGCCGGCGCATACACGGCTCCGGGGATGCCCAATCCAATCGCGACGTCGACGTGTGCTGATGCTGCCGTTGATGCTGCCAGTACTGCCAGACCGAGCGCTGCGCCGAGAATTTTCTTGTTCATCTTCGCTACTCCTCGCACATTGAGTGCAATGTCAGTGACTACGGCTCGAAGTGTAAGGAGCGATGTCGGACACATGTGAAACGGCGGTGCGAGATTCGTAACATGGGATTACTCCTGAAGGCGTACCGCGTGGGCGATACGCCTTCAGAACCTGCAGCTGTGCCGTGTGGCAAGTGAACAGGGTAACGCTACCACGCAACTGAACTTGAACAGTCATGTAACGTGAACTAGCCTTAACGTCTAGCCGGAAGCAAGCCGTTGGTATCGAGCCTCGTCGGAGGTGCGAGCCCCCTGTAGCGAACGTTTGACCTATCCGGTCCGGGCTAGGGCTGTAGGACCTGGATAGGAGACAGGTTC
Source organism: Paraburkholderia sp. GAS348 (assembly GCF_050434205.1). Classification (NCBI taxonomy): domain Bacteria; kingdom Pseudomonadati; phylum Pseudomonadota; class Betaproteobacteria; order Burkholderiales; family Burkholderiaceae; genus Paraburkholderia; species Paraburkholderia sp. GAS348. The sequence continues at coordinate 210,474 of NZ_JBNPVT010000010.1, read as the reverse complement.
GTGTCAGGAGCCCCCACGTGCCGCGCTCCCGTTGATTCCTTCGGGCTGGCACATTTATAGGCGACTTCGTCGCCCTGATGCCGTTATATCGGAGGGAGCGTGTCTGTTGACAACATTAAGACCATCATCATAGTCATGATGGAGAATAGGTCTTTCGACCACGTTCTTGGCTACCTGAGCCTCGACGGGAAGGATGTCAACGGCCTCTCGGCCGACCCCACCTGGCAACAGAATTTCACGAACCTCTATGGCGACAAGACGTATGCCATACATGCGCTTTCGCCGTCGACCCAACTTATCCCCGACCCTCCGCATGACCGCACGCCGATTTCGATGCAAATAAACACGCCGTGCGCGAATGGGGGCTGCCCCGAACTGGGTGGATTCGTCGCGAGCTACGCGACGCGAAACCCTGCGCCAGCCGACCTATCGATGGTGATGGGCTACTACACGGCCGGTGCGTTGCCTGTCTATGACTTTTTCGCAAAAAATTTCACAATCTGCGATAGCTGGTTTGCGCCACTTCCGACGGGAACCCAGGCAAATCGTTTGATGGCAATGGCGGGAGAGAGTGCGATTAGCGACAATGTTTCTGGTTTTCTTCCTGAGCAGTCCCTGGTTTACGACTGGCTGACGGCACACGGCGCAAGTTGGTGTGTCTACCAGTCGGGAGGATTTTTCCCGTTCTTCAGCTTGATGCCCAAGTGGTTGCCTGAGATAGTAACTTCGCTTGCCTTGCCGCTGGATGGCAACGGAGGGAGGTTCAGGCGGTATTCGCGCTTCAAGGCAGACTGGACGAACAGTAGCAACTTGCCTCAAGTCATTTTCATCGAGCCGGAATACACGGATGGGCCGCACCAGGTACCGAATGACGACCATTCGCCTACTGGCGTCTCCCCAGGGCAAGCGTTCCTTGCCGACATTTATCAAACGATTTCTGCGTCCGAGCGATGGGATGAGACGCTGATGATTGTCACGTATGACGAGCACGGGGGGTTCTTCGACCATGTAAGCCCACTTGAGATTTCGACCGACGTCGCCGGTTATCAGTTTCAAACTACTGGGCTGCGGGTTCCCGCATTCCTGGTCTCGCCCTATGTCGCGCCCGGGGGCGTCTTCTCCGGCGACCTGGACCATACGTCGATACTTCAGCTTCTCGCGGATAAATTCAACGCTGGTAGCACGTACTCTGCCGCGGTCAGCGCACGCACACAAATTTCGAAGCTCAGCTCCGCTCTCTCTGAAACCAAAACGCCGGGCTCTGCACCGAAACTAAATGTCCCCATACCGAGCAACTCACCTGTACCGGCTCCCGTCTCGCCACCGACCGGATTCTCGGCATGCGCGCAAGCCTTTCGTAGCGTCGCGCTTAAGGTCCAGCAGGACCATCCGGAGTTGCTGTCTTCTCCGAACTGGGGCGACCTTGCGAGCTTTGTTGCGACATATAAGGGTGCGTCGTGAATTGACGCGAAGTCTCCGGCTGCAAAGAAGGCTGTTTCTGCTCTCAAGAAGGTCGCTGCGAAGAAGGCAACAAGCAAGAAGGCTGCTCCGGTCAAAACAGTTGCCGCCAAGGTTGAGACTCCCGCAGTGCCGACTGCGTCAACAGAGGTGAGCGCGTAGTCGACTGGGCAGGGGTCGAACGGCGAGCGGAGTCTTCTCCCGCTCGCTTAAGTTGACGACATAGCTGCCGATATTCAGAGTGCCGCCACTGCATTCAAACTGGAAAATAAAATGCGCACTCTGGTTTCCCTGGTCGCCGCCGTCTCGGCGCTGCTCGTCCTGCCTGGATGCTCCACAACTCAAAGTGTCACCGCTGGTCCGCAGGCGAAAGGCTCGCCGATGACGACAGCGTGCTTTACCGCGCACGGCGGCAAGTCGGCTGATATGGACGCTGCAATCCAACGCAACTTGGAAAACCACGGCGTGTCGGTGTCGGTTGCCCCTGCGTGCGACAAAGCCGACATGAATGTCACTTACTCCGACAGCTGGTTCTGGGACATCGTTATGTACTTGCGTTCGATGGACATCCGCTTTTATAAGGCGCCAAGCGGCGGCCTTATCGCGTCCGGCCACTGGAAAAATTCGGTTTTGCATCAGTTTCCAAATGCCGACGGCGTCGTCCAGGACTTGATGGACGACATGTTCAAGGAGGCCGGCGAGCCCAGCGCTGTAAGAACCAAGGCGGCTTCTAACTAGGCCGGCAGGTTTGCTGACGGGCATGGGTGGCCGCTGAGCGCAAGAAGGGCTGGCGATGAGCCTTGTGAAGCTCAGTTGGATTTGGCCATGGAAGTTTGGCGGTGCTGGTCTTGGTTAGCCAGCGCTCCCGCAAAGCACGTTCATGGCACGTCTCTTTCTGTGAAGGCGTCAGCTACCCGGTTTTAAAACGAGCTACCCCGGAGCTCGCTTTTCGTTGCGTCGGCATGCACGATTGGCGTGGTTGACCGCTAACGGGCTCGCAATGCGTCCAGACGGGCGGCGCATTTTGCGTGCGAGCCACCACGCTTGTAGGCCTGTGCCGCCTTTGCGCTGTTGGGGACGACGTCGCCGGGAGCACTCGTATCCCAGCATCCCTCCCAATACAAGCCCAAGTTATACGCGGCCGCCCGGTGTCCAAGCTCCAGCGCCGTGGCATACATGCCCTTGGCCATCTCGAGGTCGGCGTCCATGCCGCGACCAAGCCGCGCGCTGTCCGCAAGAGCCGCTGCCGCCATGCCGCGCAGCGGGTCGCTCGCCATATCGTCCTTCAGCACGTCTCCCAGAATGACATGCCCTCCCTCGTAGTCCGCAGGCCCACCTGTCTCCGTGACAAGAGACAGTGCAAGGGCGACCCGGAGCGACGGGTGCCGGTCAGGGCCAACCCGTTCAAGAAGCCGCCGTCCGAGGTAAGGCGCGCCCGGCAGCGGGCTTGTGAGCAGGCCATTCGCAATAGCCGCGATGGATTCAAGTGAAAGAAATCCAACCTTGTTTGCCGACACAACGTGCCGGAAGAACCTTTCCACGTCGAGTGACGGGTCGCCATGGCGAAGTTGTACCCACTCGAGTTCAATCTGGCTAAACCAGCTGGAATCTACGGACATCAGATTTGGGCGTCCTTGGGTGAGTGATGAGGACGATGATACCTCACCGCAGTTGTCGCTTGACGCTGCGTTGTGCGTTGCGCAACGTAGGCAGGGCGAGGTCCGGTGCGCCCCAGCACGAGTCGATGGTGCCGTCCCGCTCTAGCAAGACTGGTCAGCCACGCCACAATCAAAACTTCGCCTGACCCGTCCGCGTCCGCGTCCGAGCGCGCACATTAGCGACAGCGCCGAGGTAATTTGCAGGGTCGGTTAACGTTACGTCCGTCATGAGAGAACCTATTTATCGCCAGCGCAGGTGGACCGACTCTAAGGTCTTCCAGGAGCAGCGTGGCCATCGAACGTCCAAATACGTTGACACCCCTATTGATTTTAGGGAGAACCTGCGGCCCGCTGGTTGCCACTCGCTGACTGGCGTATTCTTGCTATTCGTAGTCAGAAGTTGGGATTAGACGTCGATAAGGTCACGCGAAGGAGACGAGCTATGAAATGTTGGATTTGCGGACAAGAGGCAACGACGGGCGAACACCGACTGAAGGCCGCGTCGCTACGAGAGCTCTTCACCGCCGTTTCGCAAGCGCGGCCGATTTTCTACAACAGTGCGCGCAAGAAAAACAAACGTCTTCAGAGTATCGACAGCAAGTATCTTAAATCCAAGTCTCTGTGCGCTCTTTGTAACAGCAGCAGAACGCAAGCTGCAGACAGGTCGTTTGATATCCTGATGAGCTACCTAAAAGGGCTGCCCCCGAAAGTGCTCGCACAGTCCTCTTTCCGCATGAATAGACTGTTTCCATATCGCACACGTGCACATTCCGTCCAGCTGCATCTTTATTTCGTGAAGTTGTTCGGTTGTCTGGTCCGCGAAGGAGATGTTCGTATCGACCTTGGGGACTTTGCCGCAGCCATTTGCTCTGGAAAACCGCATCCAGACATCTACGTCGCGATTGGGCCGATGGACAGAGCTCTCGCCGGCGGTGCGGGGACGGCTGGACTGTCCGACATGCACTGCGATTTCTATCAGGACGGAAAGCCCGCGTTCGTTGCGTGGTTCATGCACATGGGTGATGTGCGGATTCAGGTAATGCTTGCGGCCGCTGGAGAGCACCGTGATGGGCTAATCAACGCATGGCATCCAAGCCGGAACAAACGATTCTTGCTGAGGGAGTTTCCTAAGCCGTAAGCTCGACATCCGAGTAGCAGCGGGCGCTGCAGACGGGTTTCACGGGGTCGCAGTTCAATGTCTGCTTGGGCGTATCCAGCTTTGCAGTGGCAACGGAATAGTTCCCCGAGTGTTGATACCTCAGCGCTGCGGCATGCGTAACGCTAAGGTATCAACCAGTTGGTCGACTACATAATCCCATCATGGGCCAGCGGAGCAATAATCTTCTCAGGCAATTCGATGAGGTGAAACTTGCTACCCTCAGTGACCCGGATGAACAGGTTCTCGCTTTCATCGAAAGAAGCTGCTACGACGCTTTGCAAGTTTCGAGAACCGCTGAAGAGCTGCATGAGGGCCTTCTGGCTCCCCTCGCTCATAGAATGTTGCCCGGGCTCGTCAAAAAGCAGGAAGGCGGGGTGGTTGCCGGTGAATCCATTCGTGCTGGAGGTCTGGTAAATCGCCAGCAGAAATGCCCAGATTAGCCGGACGAAGTCGCTTGCCGAAGATTCCGACTTCACATTCTTCCGGAGCACTTCTCGAAGAGTAATGTCGCCAAGGGCTGGCAAGAGCGTGCCGCGGTTGATTGTGACCTCGGCCGGCTCCGCGCTCGTATATCCGAACGAGGAAGCGTTTGCGCGAAAATTCTTCTCGAGTAACGTAATCTTGGTACGGTCCGTCTCGCTATACAGGTCGTTAGGCAGCTTGCTGCGGACTTGCTCAGCTCCGCCTAGTTTCAACGCTATATCAGCTGCGTGCTCGAGAAAAGTAGCAAAACGCGACTCGGCGGCTTGAAGGGACCGAATTTCCCGTTCAAGAGTAACTTGCTTCCGGATACTTGCTTCCAGAGTTGCATCCGACTGCACGACGCTTTTCCTGATGCTAAGCACGTATGCTCGTTGCTCGTTGATGTTCGCTTCAAGTTGCTGGAGGGAGCTCCGAGTCTGGTCGCGCATGCTCTCAAGACCTGTTATCTGTCTTTTCAGCATGCGTATCTGAGCCTCTAGATAGTCAATATTCGACTGAAGGTCCATCAATGGAACACCTTCGGTGCGAGGCAGAAGCGTATTCTCGATTTCTGAGCCGCATGTCGGACAATGGTCTTCTGCGGTACTTAGGCCGACCTCCGCACCCAGGTCACGCAACTTACGAGTGGTTTTGTTTTTCCGCAGGTCCGACTCCGCCTGGTTCAGAAGCTGCGTGAATTCTTGAAGACTGATGTTGCGTAGCCGGTCCTCGCCGGAAAGCTCCTCATACTGCGCGGCAAGACGCTCAAGTTTCACGGTTTCCGTGTTCAGCAACTGGATGACATCCGGCGACGCTGACTTCGGGCCTCCTACACGTCTCTCTTCGATAACGTGCCATTCCTTAGTTTTTGTTGCGGCTGCCTCGGAAACAAGTACGTCTTCCGAGTTGACGCGTACCACAATCGAAGCGCTTTCAGCAGAAAACGTCGAGACGGGGACCTTCGGTACGCCGCGTGTTGCGACACCTAGAGGCAGGAGGATACCGGCTAGTTCCGACAGCGAATTTGCCCAGTCGGATTGGAGTCGACTTATCGTTTGCTCATTGAGTGCTCTCTTTTCTTCGAGCTCAAAGCATTCAAGCCCGAGGAGATACTGAACGACTCTAGTCGGTGCTCCAAGGATTTGATAGAACGGAATGTTTGCAACGTAATCGGTCCAGCCACGCTTTTGCTCGATGAACAGAGCCGCTGCAACTACCTGAGGGTAGAGTCTTGTAAGACCGCCCGTTGAAGATTGAACCCGTGGAAGCCGCATTCCTAGGAAGGATTCCAAGTATTTCAAGAATCCTTCTTCATACTGAGCCGCACCCGGGTCGTGGAGAAATAGCGGGGTCGCCGAGCGGCGGTCACTGACAGGTCCAGTCAGCATTGCTCCGTCGAAAGCCTCGACAAGCTTCGTCGATTTCTCTTCATTCCGGATTGGCCGCCGGAAGGTGATGATATTTCCGGCAGAGTTTTGCAACTCGACAAGCACGGCAGACTTTTCGATGTCGTGAGGTCGTCCGTCATACTGGAATCGGTCCCGCACGGCAGACGTGAGTGCGCGTTCGCCCTTTACCCCAATGAGTTCTTCTAGCCCGAGGCCATACATGAGGGTGTTGACGAACGTACTTTTCCCGGACGAGTTCCTTCCTTTGATGATGTTGAGACCAGAATCAAACTTGCACCGGAAACCAAAGCGCTCGTTACCACTGTTGATACGTATCTCGACTGCGCGGATGAACATTCTCAAATCCACCTTTCGACAATTGTCCCGACCATCTTCTCGGTGATGGCAAGACCTATTTTCTTTAAATACGCTTCGTCTTCTTCGAAGAGCCCAACCTTCAGCGCACGTGTGCAAAATCCTTGACCGTGAGCTGTCAGCTTCACACCGGTCGATGTGCTTTCAATAAGGCCCTCCGCTTTTGCGTACGAAAGCGCCGTGTCGAGGGTCGGGTCCAGGCCCCACGCCGGGAACTGGAGGCTCTTGGTGACCGATGCTTGGGTGAGCTTTGCACGCCGGCCATCGTCCTTCAGAATCCAATTGAACAGCTGAAGTCGAACCACGCTGGATTTCTTGCCGTGTGATGCGAGCATAAGCACCAGCAGTAGCTGCGTAATCTTGTAAAGGGGCCGATGGTCCGGAAGTACCACCGACGGACGCAAGTTAAAGGCAAGGTAGCTCATAAGCTCGGCTTACTCCGAGAAGTCCAGCTGGCAGACCGCCAGCCAGCGTGAGACCATCAAATCTGCCAGTCGTCGGGCGTCACTAAAGCCCATGGTTCCCTTCAAATCCTCTTCCAGTCGACGTCCGAGTTCTGTCTTTACCTCTTCGACCAGCCCATTAGGCTCGCCAGTCCAAGCGACCTGGAGCTCCTGCATCTCCTCGGCGTAGTGGCCAATCACCCGGATGATTTGTTGAAACGCTTGGGGCGACGTTCGCTCTATAGTCGCGAGATGTGCATCGCACTTTAGGAACTTTGACTCGGTTAGAGTGTTGAATTTTCGCAGCTCGGTCTCGAACGAATCTGAACCAGACTTATCTCGGAGTCGCGCCCTGTTCTTCCGGTCGATGAGCTTTTCGAACTCCTCTGGCGCCCGCGGAAGCACGTCCTCGGCTGTCACAGCCGGACCCATTTGCAACGGGTGTCCTTCGGAGCGACGACATTGTTCGAACTCCGTAGCGTAATACCCTGCGTCCTGTATAAGAACCGTGAAGTCATCGTGAAGAATCGGAAGCCCCCAAGCTCGCGCTTCGCTTTCTTTCTTTCTGGCGTGTTCGTGCAGATTGTTATGGTCGAAGACTGGAGTGACGAGGAGCCACTTTTGAATCTTGGTGGCCCCGATACGACTGGCAATTTGGGCTTGGTAAAGCTTTAGCTTGGGGACGTCTCGCGTGATTTTGCTTTGAATTGCAACGCGTAATTCATCCTGCGTGTAGCTTTTCTCGGGGCAATAGCATTGGAATGCCACGCCATCAGTGGTCCATCCTTCTATGCCATAGTCTCCGGGAGATGCTGGCATCCTCTGATAGAGAGAACCAAATTTTAGCTTGAACGCCATCTGGCATAAGCGTTCCCAGCTTGCGCCATCGAATGTTCCGAAATCTGTTTGAATCAACTGATGCCCCCACGTGGCGTCCCGGCGACTCGCAGCACTATCGTCGCGTCTACTTGCCGGCGGTCTCCTGAGACTCGCGCTGGCACCCTCAATGGTGGCCAGCGACTCAGAAGCTCTCTCGTTATCCGACTATTTCCAGCGCATTTTAAGCGCAGAGAAGCTCCATTATCGAACGTTTTTCGGACTGGTGGCCAAAATATGGGCATCTATTGGAAACTCGCAGCCTTCGCGGGTCATCAACCCGGGACTTGGCGCCTCGGCGGCCCGGCCACGCCCGACCTATGGGAAACCTCGGCCGAGCAAACCCTGTTCGGGCCAACGCCCGTTGGCGCCGCTCCTCGTCCCGCATTCATTGCGGCTGCCAGATGTGATGGTCTAATTTCCTCGGACAGGTCGATAGGAGGACAATCCGGAATCGACGAGGAAACAGAGCAAGATGACAAGAAGGCGCCGACAATTTGACGCCAGCTTCAAGCTGGAAGTGGTACGGATGGTACGAGACCAGGGTTTATCGGTCAGCGAAGTCAGCCGGTCGATGGACCTGGTTGAGACAGCCGTACGGCGCTGGGTGGCGCAGTACGATGCGGAACGCTCTGGCGGCGCCGGCGAAGGTAAGCCGCTGACGGCGGAACAGCAGCGCATCCGGCAACTTGAAGCTGAGAACCGGCAATTGCGGGAGGACAATGCGCTACTAAAAAAAGCGTCGGCCTTCTTTGCCCGGGAACTGAAGTGACTTACCGAGTGGTAACGCACTTGCAACAGGAGGCCGTATCGGTCAGTAACGCCTGCCGGGTTTTGCAGGTGAGCCGCTCTGGCTACTATGCACACCGGCGAGCAAAGCCGAGTGCAAAGAGTCTGCAGGAGCGCAGCCACGTCAAGGCAGCATTCGCCGCCAGCGGCGCGAGCTATGGCAGCCGGCGTGTGATGCATGCGCTGCGGGAACAGGGGCTACGTATCGGTCGTTACCGGGTGCGTACGCTAATGCGCGAAGCGGGCCTGCGCACGAGCTGGCGGCGCAAGTTCGTCTCGACGACCGACAGCAGGCATACGCTACCTGTAGCCGCGAACCTGCTCGACCGGCAGTTTGACGTGGCCGAACCCAATCGCGCGTGGGTTTCGGACATCACGTATATCCGCACGGCGCAGGGCTGGCTGTATCTGGCGGTCGTGCTGGACCTGTACTCACGCAAGGTGGTTGGCTGGTCCATGGCGCCCACCATGCCGGCCGGACTGGTCATGTCGGCATTGACCATGGCGCTGCAGCAGCGTCGGCCTGAGCCAGGACTGGTCCTGCATTCGGACCGTGGAAGCCAGTACGCGAGCGATGAATACCAGGCGTTGCTGAAGCAGCATCACGTGGTTTGCAGCATGAGCCGCAAGGGAAATTGTTGGGACAATTCGGTGATGGAGCGGTTCTTCCTGAACCTGAAAATGGAGCGCGTGTGGCAGCGTCGATACGCCAACCACGACGAGGCACGGCGCGACATCAACCAGTACATCGTCGGTTTCTACAACGCTGTACGCTTACATTCGACTTTAGGCTATCTGTCGCCCGTCGCCTACGAGGCGAAACCGACAGTGAAAGAACCTATCGGCCTGTCCGAAATAACTTGACCACTACACCCGGCATGTGATTGCTCTCTGACGTGCGGCGAAGGGGGCCAGCTATCAGCGTTTGACGGTAGAAACGCCAGAATATTGTTGCGTGGTCTAAAGCCGGGCGAAAAATCGCCGTTGTTAACGTTTTGGCTTGCTCGATGCTGCCGGGCGGGAGGCGTGTAACCGACAACGTCGCGTCAGGCAATTAAGTCAGACCGCCTATTGAATCAACTCGCATAATTCACAGCCCGCCGGTGGCAGCGAGGCGCCTAGCCCCTGGCGAGATTCAGAATAATGATTCCATTGGCAATTGGCGTGCTGAGCATAGCCTGCTATGTTTTGCATGGTCATCACTTCACCCTGCCGTACCATCACGCCAAGCATGTTGTGACCAACCGCTTTCCAGATACCTGACTCGGGACATACCTGTCCGGTACGCACGACGCCGCTGTCCGACGGAGGCGCCTCGCCCTCATTCGCAAAGCGCTGGTCGCGGGCGAACACCGCTAGGTCTTTCGGATAAAGAAGATGGTCACGAACCGAACTATCGTCCAACTCAAGCATGTATGTCGCCGCAGCCGCTAGCCGACATACGCCCCTCCCTCCGAGGGACTCGCTGTCAGGTGACTGTCGTGCCAGGACGCAGACTTCATTGCGGGATAAGTCGGTGCATTGTCAGTTGGTAGGCAAGCTGCAAACGAGAACTGTCGGCGCCCCCGCAAAGGGCTGCGAGTCGCTTGTAATCCATAGGCGAGCTATTCTCGAATTCAAAACCGGGGTCGATTCGAAATTCAGAACATAGAATCTTCAGCTCGGTGCGAAAATAAGCGTCAATTGCGCTGTTCCTGTCCTCGTTGACTAGCTCGCGCTGCTCACGGCGTTTGCCGCTCAACGCGCGGCGATTTGCTGTCATTCTCGCTTTGGCCGCAGTCTTGGCTTCATTGGCACACTGCTTCACCGAAGAAGGCTTAAATTTTGATACCGATGCCCACCTTCTCATCTCTATCCGAAGACATCGCTGGATTGCGACAGCTCAATCGACGGCTCAAAGTTATTGGCCAACCTAACGTCCGAGCCGAGGAGGTTCGGTTCGTTAGTGACCTCTCGAGCTATCCGTATGTCGTGCTATTGGGTGAGCCGGGAAGCGGGAAGTCATCGACGATGCGACTCGAAGCGCATAAAGAAGGTTCAGTCGTTGTCACCGCAAGGGAGTTGATATATCAAAGAAGCGCGATAACTGATAGAGCAGAAATTGACGTTGGTACGCTCTATATTGATGCACTCGACGAGTATCGGAGTGATGGTGACCGCGCGGACAAGGCTTGGGGTCTCACGGAGGCGATGGCCGCGGTCAACGCTTCGCGGTGGAGGCTTGCCTGTCGGTCCGAGGATTGGCGTAGCGAGGCCGACATCAAGCCGTTTCTTCGTTTGACCAATGGGGTCCGGCCGTTGGTTGTCCAGTTGCAAGCGCTTCAAGACGAAGAAGTCCTTGAAATCCTTCGCCATCTTGGTGAAAAGTCTCCGGAGCACTTTGTGGAGAGTGCGTTCGGCTTTGGCGCCAATGGATTCCTGCAATCGCCCCTCAGCGTCAAACTTCTACATCGAGCAGTCAATCAGAACGGGAACGCATGGCCGAACGACCGTTTCGCATTGTTCGACATGGCAACGAAGGCACTAGCAGCGGAAAGCAACGAAGACTATGAGGATAGGGTTGGTCTTTCGCCTAGGCAGAAGTTGGAACTTGCGGGTTGGGCATGTCTCATTATGCTCATATCCGGGGCGGACCATGTATGGCGCTCCAAGACCACCAAGCCGTACCTGAGAGGGAACCGAGCGCATTTCGTTGACGCGGATGACTTGGGCGTCGACAGCGAGCAACTTTCAAGCGTGCTTGATAGCTCTCTATTCAAAGGCGAGGGCAAGCAATTTGAACCGGCTCATCGGACGATAGCAGAGTTCCTTTCTGCCAAGACTTTGGCCCAAGCTATCACCGGAGATAATCATGGCGCCGCGCTTCCGTTGTCCCGCGCGATTGCACTCATAAGCGGCCCAGATGCCGCCCCTCCGACAGAATTGCGTGGCTTGTATGCGTGGCTGGCCGCACACCTCTCCATACTTGAAGACGTCGTTGGCGCAGACCGGATGATTGAGGCTGATGCGCTGTCTGTACTTGCCTACGGCGATGTTTCGGTCTTTCCCATTGCAGCGCAACGAAGCGTTCTACTGAGTTTGGGCAAGGATGACCCCTACTTCCGGGCATCAGACGATTGGCTCAATACAGACATCGTTGCGTTTGGGAGCCTTGCTAACGAGGAGCTCGCCGAAGACTTTGCGACCATCCTCAACGGGAGAGAGGATGACGGTCATCTGCTCGTGACGGTCTTCGAAGTCCTTTCGTCCGGCCGGCCTGTTGTTTCACTACGCCCTTTGCTACGTGACCTTGCCTTGAATAGCGCACGGCCAGAATGGCAACGCATTCGCGCAGTCAAAGCTCTGCTAAATGGCTGCGATACCTCGACGGGACGCCTGGAGCTAATTGATGCACTAGCACCGGAGGCGTCATCGCTTTCAAAAGAAAAAGTTCGTATCGAACTCGCCGTTGGGCTGCCACCGGCGTCGCTCGACGCGGCTGTTGTCAAGTCGATTCTGTCATCCTTCGAAGAGAGCCCAGAAGATAACACGGTGGGACATTTGATTGGGTTGCGGCGCAGGCTGGAAAGTGACCCTATCTGGGAGTTCTTTGATGAGCCCGTTTCATCTTGGCGGAGCAAATCCGAGTGTCGCCCACGCGCTGGCGAAGTAGATGAATTTTTGGACCAGATGTTAGCGGCAATCTTGAAAAGCAGTACGTGTCTCGGGGCGGAGCAAATCTGGGGCTGGTTGGGTAATATCAACGAGAGTAAGTGGTTTGTTCAGAAGACCGACGGTCGCGATGCGCTCAGGACTTGGCTAGTAGCTGATGACGGACGGCACGTCGAACTGTTCAAGGCCATACTAGCCGACGACGACCCTTCTGAGGGACCTTGGGTTGTGGGCAACCTTTATAGACATCTCACCGGCTGCCCTCCGGCGGAGCCAATCGTACGGGAAGTGATGTCGCAGGCCCGCGAGGCAGAAAGCGAGGACGTTCGGCATCGGTTGCTTTCTATCGTCGTTGAAATTGCTCGGAACGGAGCGGCAACAAGCGACTGCTATTGGGCGGTCTTTGAGGACCTGCTCCAAATTGGAACATCCGCGAACCTTTTGACTCGTTTGACCTACGACGAGTTGAACCCGGACAGGGCGCTATTTTTCCAGAGCCAATCTCGAAGCGACGAAAAAGATACTCAAACAGCCGCCACAAACGTCGAACATCTTGCGCCGTTGCTCCATGAAATCAGCACGGGCAGCCGGCCAGAGGTCCTCCACTGGGCGGCAGAGCTTTACTTTGCGCCCGTCTCGAACGGAGGTCTGCCTCATGGCACTGAGCGTATTGTCTACTCCTCAAATGCGTCAACAGCAGCGGCGATTATTGACGGATGGCGGGCGACCGTAACTGGGCGACTTGCTGGTCTCAGCGCGCGAGAATTCGGCACGGCTTATGCGCACAATAAGCCGTACTTCGTTGAGTTTGCGGCAATCGCGGGCATAGACTTGATGCTTGCTTCCGGTGAACCCATTGTGTTGCAAAACACTGTTATCGAAATAGCAATCGCAGTCTTACGCTTAAGCCATTTGGTCCAGGCCGGGAACAGACGGCAGCGTCTTGAAGAATGGGCGTTCTCTCGTCTGAGCTACAGCACCGAGCAGGGTGTGCGTTGTCTCACTGAATATTGGCATGCAGCGCTCGATGCCGGTGCTAAAGATGTGAGTTTGATGTCTCAGTTGGCGCCCGAGGCCGGGGCGCCCGTCGACGTCGTCGGCAAAGCACTGGATGTCATGTTGACAGAACGAGCAGACATGCCTATGGAGGCACTGAAGCAACTGCTAGGCCTCGCATCCAAGGTTCTGCCGTGTGAGCGGATTGTCGCTATGGCAGAGGCGGCCGTGGCTAATCAGTTTATGGCTGCTCCGAGTCGCGCTGTCTGGAAGTATGTCGCCTTCTATTTGGACCCTCGCAAGTACGGCGAAGAATTCATACTTGAGCACGAGGGTGACGAGCTCGTAGACCTTTTTGACTCTTACTTCGGGGAAGGGCTTGCGCGGAGTCTGGAGCCGGCCGGTACTACGGGGCGCATAGTACGGGAAGAGCTTGTAGTTCGAATGTTCGGCAAGCTGACGCCACCCGGCGACGATTTTGGCGGGACGTCTGTAGAAGCCCGGGCGGGACAAGTTGTCCGAAGAGCGTTGAACTGGTTACCGACAACCGCCCAACAAGATGCATGGGATGCTCTGGGACGATTGTTGAGCGACCCGGCTCTCATTCTCTGGCACCCTTCAATTCGCCACGCCATCGCCACACTTAGCAGAATAAGACGTGACCGCGCCTTCAGACACCCTCAGCCAGCCAGCGTCAGGGCCGCGCTGGCTGGAGGTCCGCCCGCGAACGGACCGGACCTCATGGCTGTTGTCGTGGAGGAGCTTCGGCGGTTGGTCCGCGAACTGCGAACAGACGACGTCACACCTTGGAAGCGATATTGGAACGTAGATGAGCGGGGGAAGCCGACGACTCCGTTGGTCGAGAATGAATGCAGGGACCGCCTTCTTGAGCGCCTTCGTGACCGGTTGAAGCCATACAAAATAGCGCCACCGATGCCGGAGGCAAGACGAGCTGCGGAAACTCGGGCAGATATAATTGCTCTTACCGCCGTTGGGCATACCGTCCCCATCGAGGCCAAAAGAAACAGCCATCCAGACGTGTGGACCGCTGCAGCCACGCAACTTCAAGGCTATGCGAACGCGGCGGGAGCGGATGGACATGGCATCTACCTTGTATTCTGGTTCGGAAACGCGCCGAACAAGACTCCTTCTCGACCGGACGGTTCTGCGGGACCAATGACAGCGCAGGAGATGGAGGCAATGCTGAAATCTGACCTGTTCGGCGCTGTCTCACAGCGCACAGAGGTGGTGGTATTTGACGTTTCCAATCCTGAAGACGGGAATGCGAAGCCAACACGCAAACGGGGCGCCTCTCGGACAGGATTGTCCAAAGGGAGGTAGACGCTTTGGGCAGACAACGGGAATATTCTCTAAGCGTACTTTTGCGAATACGGCCGCGCTTGGGCGATGTCGCTGAAAACATGCTGCTGTGCTTCGTCGCGCTTGATAGCAGTTGCGCCGCGGCTCAGGCGTCTGCGCCAAACTTGCTCTCCGAACGCCACGCGCCGGCGGTGCCGGCCAACCGGCACGTGGCGCATATTGGCACAGTCGTTTCGCCAGACAGTGGAGATACTGAATGCCGCGTCATCGAGCTCCGATACGTGCATCGTCCTCCCATGCTTGTGGTCGCTGAGCTTGCCCCTCAGTTCTGGCGATGGGTGGTGTTCACTTCCGGTCGGAGCAGGAAAAATCAGGAACGTATGAGCGTTGGCTACCTTGTTCGAAGCAGCGCCATAAAAAGTGAACCGCAGGGGAAACAAAATGAGCGGAAGCAATGTCCAACTGTTGATGACTTCGCGGCAGTTGGCCGAAGCTGCAATAGGGATATGACAGAAGAAATTGTCGCCTCGCCGGAGGCAATCGCACTTACCCGTATCGCAACGGCTGCGCGGGACGTACAAGCAGCGTCAGCCGCGCTGGAGAAGTATTTCGGCGCCGCCGGAGGAGCACAGCCCTCGACGCTTGAACTTGCGCGCTTTGCTGCTTCAATGCAGGAACTTCGAGACGCGCGCGAGGAATTTGACCGGCTTTTATCGCAAAGTCACCAGAACTAATTCACGCCGTCCAAGGTGTCCTTATCGGCTTTCGTCCGCTACCTGAAGGGGGCTGCGAAATAACAAAGCCTGCCTAAATAGGCAGGCTACGAGTGCGACGCCCCGAGCTGGTCACATAAATCAAACCACTACGGGAATCTTGACGGGCCGCGTTGGCAAGTTCGGAGCGCCTTTGAGAATCAACTCTGGTTTCTCCGTTACCTTGGCAATACCAGAAGCCCTCCCTTGCTTTAGAGCCTTCTTCAGATACGGCTCCATTGCTTTGGCCACTGCCTTGACTGCGGGAACGGCTACTGAATTGCCAAACTGGCGATACAACTGCGTGTCTGACACTGGCAAAACAAAGCGGTCCTCGAAACCCATAAGTCGTGCGCACTCACGCGGAGTAAGGCGACGCGGATTCAAGCCGTGGCCACGATGGACCAGAATCTCGGACCCGTCCTTGTAATAACGGGCCGACAACGTCCGGGTCGTATCGTTAGGCGTCACCACAGAGTAACCGAAGCCATTCCCCGCCTTTTCGTGCTTGTCACGATACCCTTTCAGATAGCTCCAAAGCTTGTCAGTAAGGACGTATTTCGAGTCAACAGTTGATTCCGGTTCCAAGATGGAGCCGAGCTTAACGGAACCCGCTTCCGGCCAAATGGACTCGTCGGGCCACTCAAAGCCGACGTCCTCACGAAAGCCAACGATGTAAATCCTTTCGCGATGCTGAGGTGTCCAGCGCTTACCGTCAATAACCTTCCAATCGATGTGGTATCCAAGCTCCTGTTCGAGCACGTGCTGGATGACACGAAACGTGTGCCCTCGATTGTGCGAAACGAGGTTTTTCACGTTTTCCAGCATGAAGGCCTTCGGCCGCCTCTCCTTCAGGATTTCGGCTATGCGGAAAAACAGGGTGCCTTGGGCATCACAAGCGAACCCGTGGGTCCGGCCCATCGCGTTCTTTTTTGATACGCCGGCCAGCGAGAACGGCTGACACGGAAATCCGCCCACGAGAACGTCATGGTCGGGAATAGCGTCCAAGGGAACAGACCAGATGTCCCCAGCAATGTCCTCTTCGTTTTCCTCGTGGTTCACTGCATACGTGATACGGGCATATTTGTCCCACTCGCTGGTGAAGACGCATTTGCCTCCAATGTGCTCGAATCCTTTTCTGATGCCGCCAATGCCCGCGAAGAGGTCAATGAAGGTGAATTTTGGTGCTGCCATGGGTAGCTTTCAGTAGTTGTTCGTCATTTGCAGGCGGAACGGACTTCTTCCCCTGGATTCCTGGCGGTCATCGGACAAAAATAACGGCCCTCCTCAGCGCTCCTGCAAACAGAACTTCCAAAATGCGTGCCTCGAGCATGGACGCGGACGTCGTGCCTGAGCACAAGAAGAAAGCAAAGGTTGTTGGCACCAACATCAGAGACGCTGACACAGTCGCCAAACCGAGTCCCGTCCAACACCACGCAGGTGCAAGACCTCTGACTTGGCGTGGCGGCCGCCTCTAACCGCAACCCACCGCAGGAAGAGCAAAGCCCAGTTCGCGTAGTCTGCGAAACTGCATCACTTTACCAAGTCCTAGCTTCGTTCGCCAGGACTGCAATTGCGGTTTTCATTAGGCCCGTAGCCTAGCGGTTCTGCGGGCCTCCACCAGAGAACCCAAGTCTTCCACGAGCATCGGAGGGTCCGTCCGGTGGACCATTGAGTGGCAGTTCCCGCACAGAGGAATTAGGTCCTTTATGGGGTCAACGATATAGGCCGGCCCTAATTTTGACACCGGCGTGCGATGGTGTACTTCGATATAGCCATCCCCTAAATCGCCATAGATATCAAGGAAGTCGAATCCGCAGCACTGACACCGGAGACCGTAATGCTCGATGCAGGCGGCCCGATTTACTGGGTTGCGCTCATAGCGGTTCACCTCGACTCGCAGCTTGGCTCCCTCCGGCAACCCTTTCGTTGAGCTATCCGGGACATCCTGACACTCCTCTCCGGTGCCTGTCAGGGCAAGAACTAAGGCGAAGCATGCCGAAGCGACGTGAAAGGCCGTTGTTTGTGTGTCCTCTGCTGTCGTCCCCGATGAGAAGCGGCGAGAGACGTCAATTTCAACTCGAGCCCAACGGTCCGGCAGTTCAATGCAATTCTCGCCGTCGTTGCCGTTAATGGCCACGTAAACCTGTGCACCTGAAGCCACGGCAGACTCTTTGGCACGGAAGAACGCTTGTTTTTGAGCTTCGCTAGCCTCAGACATGACCCGGAGAAGGGCTCCTGCGAAATTGTCAGCCTTAAACGAAGCCTCAAACTGTCGGTGCGTTCGGGAAAGCAAGATGGCAAAGCCGTTCCCCTGCTCCAACTCCGAAGGCCGCAACGCGTTGAAGTCCCCGCCATCGACCGTCTCTGAGTGCGAGTAGATAGCGACCTGAAACCTGCTCTCGAGCTTGCGACGCAATGCTTCGATATCGAGCCCTTCGGACATCAGCTATCCCCATTTTCAACCGGGTCTGGCAGGTCAGCCACCAACTTCTTCAGGTTGCGAGATACCTCAATGCGGAACTCCTCGAACGCATCTTGATTCTCGGGATTAATGTTGTTGAGTTCCGCTTGCGCAAGTGCCCAAAGGAGGTAATCCAGGGCCTGGATGACCGTACTGTTGGATTTGTTGGGTAAATATGCTTTGGTGTAGAACGGATGGCCCGTATTCAGGGCCACCGCCGCCTTGCTGTTCTTGCCAATAGTCGGCTCCCATAGCACGCCGTGCTCAAGGGTCCCACTGGTAACGACGTGAGCGCTGCCGGCATCCTCCGAATTCAAAAGTCGGACTGTCGTCGTGGTCACGCCCGAATTGTTGCTGACCGTAACCTTGCCAGTCGTCTCGTCGACCTTGGAGACTGCAGCAGTCTTTAGGGCGGAACCCTTTTGCTCGATGACATTGCTAGCCGATGAGTGGAGCAGGACGGCCGCACCCTTGGCGACCCCGGCCGCCCCCTTACGATAGCGCGTTTCAGCCTCTCGTCGAGGCCCCGAGAGAAACCTGTCGCGCAGCCACTCGTAAAGGCCCGAATTCAGCTCGATACGGGACTTCTTGATGTCCACCTGAAATGCATTGTCCAGAGTATGGTCGAACGATAGCTCAACGCGGAGCAAGGAATAGTGCGGCTCCTGCTTAAACATGTTCATCCAGTCAGGCCCATGGATAAGCCGGTTTTCCCGGTAGATGTAGAGCCCTTGACGTTCGTTGGAAATGCGTGCCGCAAGACGATTCGCGTCAGAAGAAAACTCCTCTTTTCGAGGCAGCACGAAGGCGCGCACGACGAATGAAGTCTGCGTTCCGTCCTGCAGCCGGACATCCATCTTCTTCTCGGCAACAGGCTCCTTTGTCTCGACTACGCAAAACGGGTCCCATGCAACAACAGATTCACCGTTCAGCTTGATATCAACATTGCGCTCGCGACTGTCATTGCCATCGAGGAACCGCTGAAAGACGACCCCGATATGGTCCCGGAGGCCTGACGCCAGCTTGTCGACGGTTTTCCGGATAGGCTGCCCGTCGGGAGCGTTTATTCGGTCGACGTTTTCCCATAGCACGAGCGTTCCGGGTCCACCAGCGGCAACCTCATCAAGCACTTGCGCGTGGGCAGCATCGGCGGCGGCAATCTCGAGGTCCCAACTATTCCGTTTTGCCATCTCATCGAGGTCCCACGTTGCGCGCAGCAATGGGGATGCGCCAGCGTCACGAGAGGCAACCGAAAGACGTCGGCAGAACGCCGTGGAAGCTGTTTTCAGGCCCATTCCAAACTTGCCAAGGCTCTTGGCGCTGGCCCTCTTACTGGAGCCGTACTTCATCGCGTTGACGAGACCTTCCTCAGTCATTCCATGTCCGTTATCAACGACTGAGATGATGACGCTGTCCGCGAAATCGACCTCCAATCGAACATGAATCTTGTCAGCCCCAGCTGCGATGGAGTTGTCGAGGATGTCAGCAACGGCAGCATTGAAGTCATACCCCGTGTCTCGTAGGCCCTCGCTGATGCGAGCCACGTCGGGGGGGACGCTGATAAGTTTTTCGGTCATGGGACTGCTCAATTTTCAGTTAACTCGAGTGGATGACCGTCCATCCTCCACCCAAAACGAGCGTATCCCCGTCTATTTCCAGACTGGATGACGTGTTCGAGCGAATGATGTCGACCTCGAAAGAAGCGTTTTCGTCGCGTGAGAAGACCAGTGCGTCGTCAACCTTGGCGTCAATGGCACGCATGAATCCCGTCATACCGGTCAGGCGGTATTCGTTACGCGTCCCATCACCGAAGAGCTTGTTGTTGTAATAGATGAAGTTGAACTCCCAACGCTCCCGACTCTGTCGCTCGAAAACTACAAGTTTCATTCTCGGATTCTTAACCGTCTTGTCGAGGGACGGAAAGAACGAAAGGATGCGCTCTTCCTTTGGAACCAAAATACCTGCTTGGTGACCGCCCGTGGTCCCGACGTCGTTGGCGCTCAATCTCTTCCGAACTTCTGTTGTCACTTGTTTAGCTCCAGTCTCAGGCAAGCGGTGATATCTGCAGCGCCCGCGCGATGGTCATTGGGTCAACATTTCCGTCGTGACCGGTTACAGCTTCATCGGCAAGGTCTTGCTTGAAAGCTGCAGCACCTCTAATCACTTCTTCGACAGTTTGCACGTAGAACAGGTGGTGAACGGTTACAGGCTTCAATTGCTTTCTTCGATATGCGCGTGCCGACGCTTGGGCCGTGAGTGCGGGGTTCCACTCCGGGTTGTAATGAATCACGTGGTTTGCGGTCGTGATGTTAAGGCCGGAACCTGCCGCCTTTGGATTCAAAAAGAGTACGCCGTAACCGTTGTGCGCGAAAAACCGGTCGACGACCTCCTGTCGTCCGGCGCTGTCGACCCGGCCATCAATAAAGTCAAAAAAGCCCTTCGGGAATCGCCTCGGAAAATCGGACATGAAGAGGTCCGCGACAGCCTGGTAGGTTGAAAAAACGAGCGCTTTTTCCCCCGAGCTAAAGATTTCATCGACAAGTTCAATCGTCCGTTCGTATTTTGGCATCTCGACTGAAGGGTCGGTGTGCCAGTTCCCTACCAACGATGGGTGGACGCACAGCATACGAAGGCGCGTGGTCGCGACGAGACCGCCGGCAGCGCCGAACTGCTCGAGAGTGGCCTTGCGCAGAGCTTCATATGTCTGAGCAAGGGGCAAGGACATCCTTAATGCCTGAGGCACCTCAATCCGCTCGGGCAGGTCTTGCGCTACGTCCTGCACCTTTCGGCGCAACAGCATCGGGGCAACGATAGGCGCCAATCGCGCGGCGTCCTCCAGTTCGTTCCCGAACTGGGAGGTAAATGCGGTCCGTGCTCCGAGTAGGCCCGGCATGACGAAATCTGACAAGGACCATAGGTCATCAATGCAGTTCTCCAAAGGCGTACCAGTTATCGCTATCGAAACCCGGCGAGGTATCCGCTTAACCGTAGCTGACCGCTCGGCGTCGGGGTTCTTGATTGCCTGTGCCTCGTCGAGTGCGACGACGTTCCAATGAAGCTGATTGAGTATTTCCTCGTCGCGAATGGTCGTGTCATAGGAAACAAGAACGACGTCCGCATCTCGTAGCCGGCCGGCTGAGCCAGCCCGGTCTGCGCCGGCATGGAGTAAGACAGAGAGCGTCGGTGCAAAGAGCGCCAGTTCCCTGCGCCAGTTCTCTAGCAATGTTGCCGGAGCAACCACAAGGGACGGGCCGCGCCCGGCGTTCTTTTCAATCTGGAGCATTGCAATGACCTGCGCCGTCTTGCCCAGTCCCATCTCGTCCCCGAGGATGCAGCCGACGCCCTGTTCCGCCACAACGGACAAAAAAGCGACCCCTGATGACTGGTATGCGTAAAGCGTCCCAGAAAATCCGGCAATTTGCCCTTGGGTGTTGCCAACTACCGGTGCAGAGGCGTTGAACGCCACTTCATCGAACACAGCAAACGGTAGGTCCTTCTGAGCGCGCAAGGTAACAAGGTCACCAATGGTGATACGCCCCTGCGTCTCGATGCCTGCGGTCTTCAGCCAGTTGTGAGCTGTTCGCACGAGGTCTTCTCTTATGGGATACCACCGTCCGCCATGAATCAACTGGTCGCCAACTCTGTTTACCTGAACGAAACCGGTATCCGTGGCCAGACCAAGCGAAAGCCGGAGGTTTCGGCCATCAAATCCCGAGAGAAAAACGGCTGGCTGGGCCGGCTCGCGGGAGAATGTTAATCCGGCGATGTCTTCCACTGGACTACGAACAGCCTCGTCCCCGCAAATGCGCAACCGCCCGAAGACCGCCCGGAAGATATCGATTGCCGGCAGGAGCAGGCGCTCCCCGGTCGCTTTTTTGAGAAAAATTTGGGAGCCTTCGGCCACCCATGTAGCGCTGGTCATGACGGCGATTTTTCGGTCGTATTGTGGTCGCTCAAATACCAACATTGACGCCAATGTTTACCATTAACCAACAGTGTACTCATTTGGCCCATCGATGCTCCACGGCTGTCCCCGCGAACCGGCGTAAAAGCATCCGATGCGCGTGCTTGCTGGCACGCGCCAACTTGGGAGCGTGATACGTAATAGTACGAGAATGTTCGCTGAATTTGCACGCAGAATCGCCCGCGAGGGCTTCCATGTGGGAGTATCTGCCTGGAGGGTGTCGCTGCTCGAAGGCTAGATGTTATTTCCCTTTGCGGAGCTCCAAATCACGGAGTTCCTCGAGCGTGCGAACAACCGCCTCTACCTGTTCGCCATCGAAGTCATCCCGGTCCGCCTCTTCATGTGTGCCTTTGTTCAGGTAAGTCCAGATAAGGCTGGTCCCTGGGATGCCGAGGATGCGCTCCAGTGCTCCAACAATTATTTCCTTGTTGGCGTGATTGAACGAGCCGGCATCGCGCAGCTTCTTCCGCAGCGCCTCGCACAGGTTTCTAAGCGCCGGCTCCGCGCCGACACCGGCGAGTGGCACACTGAGCGTACCTAGGTCATGTGTTCCCAGCCACCGCCAGACCTTCTCGGTTAGCATCTCGAGCGCCTGCCGTGATGCAGACAAAGCTTCCCGGTCGTTCAATACGTCCCGAGCAGCTCGCGCTTTCGCAACGTAGTTCGCAGTTGGGACATTGCCGCTCACGCGCGGATGATGGTCTCCAGTATGGTGGCGGAAGAGATAAACCTGAGAGTCGCGCTCTCGGGGCAGATGTTGCTGGATGTCCTTGATGAATTCGTTGCTGTGGCAGGTGACGACGATTTGAGTGTCCGCGAACGTATCGCTCTCAAATATGGCTTCCCGGATACCGCCGCGGTGGTCGTGGTCAATCGCATTGATTGCATCGTCGAAAACAATCGTCGGTGAGTCGATGCTCTTCGCCTTTGCCAAAAGAATCGCGAGGCCAAGACAGCGGATATGACCTTCACTCAGGACATGCAATGCATCAACACGTCTGTCTTGGTCGCCGCGGAAGGTGACTTCAATTTTTCCATCGTCCGTCAAGGGCAAATGCAGTGCCGCAAGCTTGTCGGCGTCCAGGTCGTTGCGATTGAACTCGTTGTACAGATTAAGCGCCGTCTCGTTGAGGCCCGCCATCAATTGACCCGGGAGGCGGTCCCGATACGACCGCAGCTCCTCGAGGAATCGGTCATACGTACCCTTCAGCGGCGTGTCGCGAGCGATAGCGAGTCGCTCCTGTTCGGCCTCTGCTATCAGTTGGGCATTTGCAACGTCAAAAGCGTCAATACGCTTGCTGGCCGCAGCGACGTTATCCTTAAGTGTCTGCCGTTTTTGGTCTTGTGCTTGAACTCTGAGGCGAAAATCCTCAAGACGCCTGCGCTCCTCGACGTGGGGTTGCCGGTTCTGTTGCGCTTGATGCGAAGCGGCATCTTGTGCCTCCATACGCTCCACAATTGCAAGCAGTTCCCGCCGCACGTCAGGGTTGGCTGGTTGTGCAGGCTGTTTGGGATAGACGCCGGCCCACCATGCGCCGCCAGGGGCCGGCGGCAATGGAGCAAGAAACTGCGTGAGCGCTGTCGGCTTCTCAGTCAGAGAAGCGAGGAACCCAGATACCCGACCGAGCAACTCTCGAAGTTCCCGGGATGCTTGGTCCACTTCGCGCTGTGCGGCACGTTGCTTTTCCTGAAGGGTGCCAAGCTCCTCGAGCTGCTTAAGCCCTGCCGATGCTTTCTCGTACGGGTTGGTCGTCACCTGCATCGGCCCGGCAAGTGGTGTATCGCACGCGGGGCACCGGTCTCCCACAGACTCTTTCAGGGCAACGACCGCGTCATACAGGCCTTTGAACGATACTTGCTCGCTGCGGGCATGCAGGGCGGCAGTATGTTCGTCAACTGTGCTCTGACACTCGTTCGCCTTGTCAAATGCTGCAACGAGTCCCAGACGCGTCACACCGATGATGCTTGGCGGCATGCGTTCCAGAATGGCATTGAGGGCATGGAGTCGGCCAGGTACTGCCTCGGAGCCAATGAGCTGCTTAAGCATTTCATAGGTCGTGCCTGCGGCGTGTTCGAGCCCCAACTTGGCTTCCTCGGCATCAAGCCCGCGAAGTGACTCCGCTTCGCCTTTGACGGTTTGTTGGTCAGTGGCCAGCGTGGCACGCTGCGCGGCCAACGCTTTTAGCTTGTTATCAGTCAGGACGAGCTGGCCGTCGATGTTTTCATTGAAGTTGCCGACAAAGTCGCTGAACTGGTCCATGCCAAACAGCGTGGCTATCAATTCTGCTCGTTGTGCTGGCGGCCGTGCAGCAATCCGAGAGAAGGAGTCAATTCGGTTCTTCTCGACGAAGCAGAAGCGATACGTGTCAGGGTTCGCGGCGACATTGATTTCACCGCCCCGGTGGTCCGTTGCTGTCAGGACGGGGTCAACGAAGCGCCCGGCGTGCAAATTCGCGAGGTACGTGCGCGCGACGATTCGCTTGGCGCCTGCTTCCTCGACCTCGCCTAGCAGCGCGTATTCCAATCCTTCGCACAAGCTAGTCTTACCGCTTCCATTCGGGCCATAGAAGAGGACCACCTGCTTGGTCAGGTCGAAGGTCTCAGGGTTTCTGAATCCACGGAACGGACCAAGAGTGAAGTTGCGCAGCCGCTTCCATGCCCACACGCCAGCGACGGCCTGAGCCGCCGGTGCTGGCACGACGTCCGCGATTTCCGGCATTGAGTCGCGTATTAGCCGCGCAAGAGTAATTGAGCGCTGACTGCGTTGTCTTGTGGTCGCCGCAAGCTCGTCGAAGTTCTGCAAACAGAGCATCGCCAGACGGCGCACGTCGGCAGGCATTGCGCTATCCGGCTCGTAGAGCCGGCGGACGAAGTGTTCAAAATCTTGTTTGGCAGTAGCCATTACTGCTCCTCTCAGTGTCGTTGTAATGTTCGCCGCAACTTCACAAAACCACCGCTTCTCGGAGCCAGCGGCTTTCGGCTTATTTGGTCGTCGGTTCGTCCGTCGCAGACCGCGCAGTACTTCGAGCGAATGCCAAGGCGCCGTCAATATCGAGATGCGTCGATGCGAACGCGGCGCGCTTCACGGACATCGGTAGCGCCCAGTCCCATTTTTCCCGGTCAAGATTTTCTATCTCGGCTACGGTCTTGATGGCTGTCGCCTGGTCTAACTGACCAATCTGATGTAGAGCTTCCGTCACGCGCTCTGCGCTGCCGTTCGACACGCCGATGACTGCGCCATTGTTAAACGCGTCGAGTTTGTTGGCACGTAGCAGCAGGACCAGAGCGTCGTTGAGATAATCACCTTGCCACGTGGCAATAAAGGTACCCGAGCCCTCTCGGAAAATGGCGGTCCGTTCCAGTGACGCTTCGGCATAGTATCGACGCGCCTCTCGCAGCATTCCTTGGCCCGCGGCGTCCAGAAACGATACGGGTTCCGCGCCCGCCAGAAGACGCCGCATTTCGCGCCGCACCTCGTCATGAACCATCGCGCCGTTGCCATCAAATTGCGGCGGAGCGCCACCTTTATCGGGTGTTACGTAAATGGTCTTTCCTTCTTGGTCGACTTCTTCGACACGCCAGCGCCGTCCGCCAAATATTAAGCCCTGACCCTTGGTCAGCGGATGCGCCACTGGGACGCTTCCAAGCTGGCGTCCACCAGCAATCACCCGAAATTCTTCATCGCTGGCGAAAGCCGAATAGAACTCGTAGTGGTTGACCAGTTTTTCACCGACCCCGCCGTGAAGGAGCAGCCCGTTTGACGATTGGACAAGAAGGTCCAGCTTGCCCAGATTCTGCAAGACCTCCGTGAATGAGGACTTATCTATTGCCTCGAACGTACCACTGGCTATCAGGCTGGCCCAAAGCTCTGCGGCCATACACCCACCACGCTCGGCGATGATGGACAGAATTTGCTGGATTAGAGTCGACGCATGCATTCCGCCAACCCTGGGCGGCTCGAACCATCCTCGCATCAACAGACTTACCATCGCGACTGACTGGACCAGACTTTCCCGTATCCGGTCGGAAAAATCGGAATCCGCCTTCAGCTCCGATTCGACGCAGTACCCGCGCAAGATTGCCGGCTCCCCCTTGCGCCGGCCTGAGCGCCCGAGACGTTGACGGAGGCTCGCTACCGATGGCGGCGCACCAATCTGCGCGATGCTTTTTACTGCGCCGATGTCGATACCGAGTTCCAGAGTCGTCGTGCAGATGGCGCTCGCCGGCCTGGTACCGTCCTTGAGTGCTTGCTCCGTGTCCTCGCGGAGTTCCTTCGAAAGGCTTCCATGATGCGGCCAGAATTCGTTCAGATATCCGTCTCTTTCACACGCGCGGCGCAGAAGGTCGGCATAGGTTTCAACGAGCCGCCGGCTGTTGGGGAATATGAGATTGTTTGAGCCACGCAGCGACTTGTACAGCTGGTTCGCGACGTCGACGGTACTTCCGGGGACCGCGTCCTCCAGCACCGGATTTTCTAAATCGGGTTCCAGTTCGATTCTGGGCGGTCGGAGGACAAAGCCCTTTATCAGGACCTTCAGTTCCTGACCGCCGCTCTTCGATTCGATGACCTCGACGGCGGTGTCGTGGCCAGGCCGAAGGAATTGCGCTGCAAGCTGCATGTCGCCGAGCGTGGCAGAAAGCCCAACGCGAGGAACCCGCCGTCCGCATGTGCGCTCGACCCGGTGCATCAGTGACTGGAGCTGCTTTCCGCGCTCAGACCCAATGAACGCATGCAATTCATCGACAACGACGTAGCGCAGCGCGCCGAATGTTGCCTGCAAGGACGAACCACGATTGACAAACATCGCTTCGAGAGACTCGGGCGTTATCAAGAGAACGCCCGTCGGATTTTTGAAGAATCGCTGCTTTCGGCTAGCAGATACGTCCCCGTGCCACCCGACGACCGGTACCTCGAGTTCTTCGCACAGATTGTTCAATCGCGACCATTGGTCATTGATTAAAGCTTTGAGCGGACTGACGTAGAGAACCGAGCCGCTGCACGGTTCGTCGCGCAGAAGATTCGACAGAATGGGGAGGAACGCTGCTTCGGTTTTCCCCGCCGCCGTCGCCGCTGCGATGATGATGTCACGGTCCGCATCGATGAGCGCGGGCACGGCGCGCTCCTGCGCATCGCGTAGCTCCGTCCAACCCTCCCTCCAGACCCAGCGTCGAATCTTTTCGTGGAGCAGGTCAAAGCTTCGGGAATCAGTTGAGGCGGAAGCTGGCGAGTTCATCATCACCCTCGGTCGCTACGTCAGCCAAGCCTCCCGTGTCCTTCTCGACTTCGAGCGCCCCAATTAGCTGTCGCCAGTCCGCCGACGGGTTCTGTTCTATAACCGACAGCAGGTTAATAAACGCAGTAATGGTCGTGCGCGGTGTCCTGAAATAACTATCGCCCAACCGCGCGGAGCAATGTTCCATGAAAGCCGGAATCGCCTCCTTCGGCAGAATCGCTTTGGTCGCATCGCCAAAGGCGTGGACGATGCGAATGTTATTCAGCAAAACGTAGAAGTCCTCCGGTATGAGGCTGGCCAGCCGTATCACTGGACCGGTGTAGTCGACAAGACCATTGGTCGCAAACGTGTTTTCGGCAAGCCGCGACTGAAGTGCGGTGTAGCTATAGAGCCCACGCTTCGTGTCGAGCAAAAACTCAGGGGTGCCCCCAAGAACGAAACCCAATCCTTCTGCAGAACCCTGGAGCGAATCGTTGAGTATCCGCAGAATCTGTTCGTAGTTGGAGTTCCGTGCCTGGACGTTAGCGAGTTTGTACAGATTCACCAGCTCGTCGAGGCACACCATCATGCCGCCGTACCTGGCGAGTTTCACGAACCGCGCCATGAGCTTAAGTTGGTCGTACACCGACGCGTCATCAATGATGGTGCGAACCCCGAGTGCCGCCCGTGCATCGGTCTTGGTGGAGAACTCGCCGCGCAGCCATCGAATGGCATCGCCCTTGAGCTGCTCGTTTCCCTCCTCGAACCCGCGGCAGTATGCCGCAATAACGTCGGCAAAGTCGTAGCCATTGACCATCTCGGTCAACTGGTTTAGCTGCGAGCGAATCACCTCTTCGCTCGTTCGCCCCGATGCCTTGGCTTCGGTTTTCGCCTGCCCGATGAATTTCTCCACGATACCCGCCAACGCCCCGCCGTCCGGTTTAGTGCGCGTCGACATGTTCTTTGCCAGTTCGGCGTACAGCGAACGCGCCTGGCCGCCGGAGGCGTGCAACCGCCGGTCAGGATTCAGGTCCGCGTGGACCGTTACCAGCTTCTTCTCAAGTGCAATGGCTCTGACGAGATTCAGGAAGAAGGTCTTCCCCGCGCCATATTCGCCGACCACCACCCGAAAACTCGAGCCACCGTCCGCGACACGACCGATGTCCTGAATCAAAGCTTCCAGTTCTTTTGCGCGACCGACCTGGATTAGATGTTGCCCGATGCGCGGAACGACGCCGGCGCGAAGGGACTGAAGAACCGCATCGCGGTCCTTCGGGCGAATTGTTGTCATGAGGCTAACCTTTGTGCAAATTCCTGATTGATTTCGACTGGGTCATCGCCGTCAGTCAGCGGTTCGTCCCAATGGTCGAGCGAGGCTTCGTTTACCTGTTCAATTGCTCCGTCGAGCATCAGTTCCAGGTCCGACGCCGCGTCAGAAAGCTCGGAGCGAGTCCATGACGGACGTGACAGCAGAAGGCGCAAAAATGTCGAGTGCGCGTCGTCCAGTCCTAGCAGGCTTGCAGAGCCCGTCTGTGGCTCCAGGGCTTCTTGGACAGGTTCTGCAACCGGGACCTCTTCCGCAAACACATCAGCCAATAAGGCGGAGACTTTTGCCGTCTCCATCTGCAGCGCCTCGATTTTCGATGTATCCAGAGCAAAAGGCGTTTGCGCCAAGCTGCTCGGCGCATTGCCAGCCGCGGACGACGTTCGCGATACGTTGGAGGAACGGGCAACATTGTTTCCGTGCAGGTCCCCATAAAGCCGCTGAGGGTCGAGACCAAGCATTTGGTAGAGTTTTTCCAGCATTTTCACTTCGGCCGGCGAGACAAACCCATCCGCATTTGCTGTCTGCACAAGTAACGTGGCGACGGAAACTTTTGCCTCCGTGGAAAGCGGTTCGAGCCGCTTCTTCAGGCTCGCCGGTGTGGGCGGCTGGGCAATCTGCACTGCCGCGCGGGCTCTGAGCCTGTCCTGCTGTCGGGCGGTCAATTGCGGCCACGACTCAATCTGGCGATGAATCAACGCAACTTCCTGTTCGGACGCGCTACCGTCAGCGGTTGCAATCGATGCCGCCATATCCACCATTAGCGCGAAAGTCTGGTAACTGTCGTCGGCGAAACTGGTTGAGTTGCTTGGAGGCGTCGCATACAACCCGACGTAGTCGGCGCTCTTCGGAGTCCGGCCCGAGATTCGCACATCCGGTTCGATAGCAATGCCGGCCTCTCCCAGAACAAGGGCAAAAGTGGTCAGCTTGTCGCGCGAGATGTTGCCCGACGCTTTGAATCGCTCGAACAGGCTGCCGAAGGTCGTCACAACGGTCACATTGCCAACATC
Source organism: Paraburkholderia sp. GAS348 (assembly GCF_050434205.1). Classification (NCBI taxonomy): domain Bacteria; kingdom Pseudomonadati; phylum Pseudomonadota; class Betaproteobacteria; order Burkholderiales; family Burkholderiaceae; genus Paraburkholderia; species Paraburkholderia sp. GAS348. The sequence continues at coordinate 181,172 of NZ_JBNPVT010000010.1, read as the reverse complement.
TTTCGCCAGCGACTCGAGTTCCTGCCGAGCGCTTTCTGGCCATAGTTCGACTGGCAGCAGGAGCGCGCCTTCCAGCGACCCTTTCGCATCGGGGTCGCGGCCGAGAAATCGACTATATGCGTCAAGGGAGTCGGAGCACTCATTGACCAGTTGCTGGATTTTGTTGCGTGGCCCCGATACCGCAGCAATATCCGGGAGTGCCGTAATGTAGTCCGGGTATTCGACGTTCTGCAGTGCAGGGAACGCGGCGCGGGCAGACACCCTTAGTTTTGTCTTGTTCGCCGCGAGCATCATGCCTTCGCGGAATCGCTCCCGGTACTTCCGCAAAAACAGCTGACGAAATTCGCTTTCGCAGCGCGTCACTGGCGTGCGCTTACTTACGCCCGGGTCTGATAGCGCCCAGGTGATTGCCCAATCGGGCGGAACCGGCTTCTTATCAACCGCGGCTTGGCCAAACGCTACACGTAGGCTTAGGGGTGCCTCGAAACCTCCCTTGATTGTCCCCGGCGCATGCTCGTATTGGCGCTTAGGGTGTGTCAAATGCACGAAGATAAACTCTAGCAACCCGTCAATGTATCCTGTCCTCAGGGCGTCCGGATATATTGCATTCAGCCGCTTCAGTTCATTCGCGATAGCTTCGAATTCGTCGTTCGGCACCTTTCCCTGCATCCCGTCGACGAGGACACGCCTCTCGAGACCATACAGGTAGAAAACGGCAAAGCTTCGATGCAATCGTGGGTCCGAGCGGTCGGATGCCAACCACTGAAGGTAAGCGCGCCGCTGCTCGGCCGAAAAGCCGTTATAGCTGAGCCAGTAATCCTCCAATCCATTGGAGACGTCGCTGGCCGAACGTGCGATGTTCGCTTCGGGGTTGAGCACGCACGCGTCGAGCCCTCTGTGTGCTTCACCTCGTCGCGGCACGCCCAGATAAAACATGCCACCAGTGATTGCTACGCCACCAATCTCAATTGTTTCGTCGGCGCCGACCCAGCGGACGTTGGGCGCCGATTCGAGCGACGGGCGAGCAATTCGATAAGACGAAGAAGTCGAATCGGATGAGAGGGTCACCGTCAGAAATTCGTCGTCAGGTTGAGCGCGACTGCCAATATTATTGGGCGACATTGGAAGGTTTGATTTGATATCGCCTGGTTCGGTCGAGGGCGGAGGCTTGCCGCTGGAAACAGTAGCCTTTTTCTCTTTCTGGCTAAAGGCAGCAACAAGCGCGGAAACGAGCAAGAAGAGAAGGAAGACGGTCCAGCCGCCCTTCGGGGCAAGTACTATTGCCAGCAATAGGGCCAACACCAGCATGCCCGTGCCGGAGCCCGATTTTTTCGCCTTCCGGCCCATGGTCTCAATCTCTCGCGTCTTTTGAACTATGCGGATTGACTCGTCCGGTCATTTCCGCCATTTTCGAGCAGTATAGTACGACCAAAGCAAGCAGCCCCGCGTCGCCGGCTTGCAATGCTGGTTTTGTCGTCGTCGGCCGACCGAGGCAGGACATTGCAGCCGTGGAAACGAGTCTGAACTCAACGGACGAAGACTGATTTGACGAGACGAGGGGCGTTCTGCAAGCTATTCGTTGGATACGAGGCGGTTACTGAGGCCACTCCGCTACTGCAAGACGATTTAAGTCGCATCGCTGCAGAAAATCTAACGTCACCAGCAGCCAATCCCACCGAAAGTTTGCGCTCACTCACATCACGAAGCGTCCCGCCGACCTGCTCGACGACATCCTGACTGACGCGGCTGCCGATATCGAAGTTGCGGCTCGAGACGCCAAGATTTCCGACGCCAGTTTCGTACGGCTGCGCCGAGCGATGGACTCCCGACTGCAAGCTGATGAATGGCTGACCAAGGCATTTCGCGAAGCTCACATCGCTCTTCGCTGCAATAGGATGCGCCAAGGGAGCGAGCAGGATTAGCTGGTCCTTCCGATACGGTAAAAACTCCAACGCGGGATGCTCGGTTTCCAACGCCACTACACCTACGTCGGCGCGACCCGCCACCACGGCGCCCACAATATCGTGGCTCAACCGCTCTTCGAGTGAGATACGCACACTCGGGTACGCAGCGAAGAATCGGGCTAGGTCGTCCGGCAAGTGCGAGCTGATGGCGTTGTTATTTGCGAATCGGGGAGCATAATCGCGCGTCTTGCTCCCCGATAGTGCAGCAAACGACGTCGAAAACGGACATGGGCGGACGCCTGAGCGGGCGGCACGCCCATATGCAACGGCCCCGATGTTACGGATAGTTTGTAAAATGACTGCCCCACATTTGGTGCTCCATTCGCATGCAGCAGGACCACATCCTCAACCCTTACCTGACGTCAGAACCTGGTGGTTTTAATCCGTACACGGGCGGCATGCTCGCCGTCTATGAGACATTGAAGCCGTTCCTTACGCCGAGGCAACTGGCAGATTTGGGGCGAAAGCTTCAGCTGGAAAATCCCGTGCTCAACGAAGCTCAATATCTACAGGCTGCTTGTGAGCTATCGATTTGTGGATACTTGGCCGGCAAATTTCCGTCGACGTTCAAGTATGAGCCCGTCATAACAGCTCCGAAGGATGTTGACTGTTCTTTCGAATCGCGTGGATTTAGATTCAATGTCGAGGTGAAGTGTGCCGACTATTCGAAAAAGAACGCGTTAGACCAAACAGGGGGGATTCAGCTTGGGGTCTTCGGGCGTCACCCTGAGCTCGCGCAAATACATGAAGACCTTAGTAGAGCGTTGTCGAATGACCCAGCGGGGCGACCGGTGGTCTTGCAGCCCCATATGGACAATAAGCTCAAGGATTTTCTTATTTCCGCCCACGGCAAGTTCTCCGATTCGACACACGACGATACGGTGAACGTTCTTGCAGTGTGCGGCGACGGCCCCAGCGATATGCAGAAGTGGGTCGGCTATTTGTACGGATGGCAGGGCCTTTTCACAAGAGACTCCTATCATCCGGCGAAGGAGTACGAGAGAGTGGACGTTGTGCTGTTGACGAACCTCTATCACCGTCACTATAACTATCGCGAGAAAGACCAGCTCGCTGACCACTGGAATTTGGGCAAGGCGTTTAACGTGAGTTTTTGCAACCCATTTCGCCAGCGCGATAAGAGGCTTGCGATTGAGCAGTTCACAACAACAATGCCCAATCAGTCTTGGAAGCTTGAAGGTTATAGGGTCAAAGGCGACGACGTTCCGCCTGACATTGAAGCAGCCCTTAGGTTAAGCTCGTATATCGGAGAGCAGCTCGCCGATTCTGGGATGTTCCAGATGCAACGAGAATCCACCGGCGGCTCGCATAGCTCGTAGGTAGGAGCAACTTGCGGGACCGCCATTCGAGTCGTATGCAGGATGGTGGCTCCTGCGGTGGCATTGGCGGATTGTCGTGGCGTGACCGCGCGTATTCAGCAGAAGTTGCGACTGACTAGCCTTACTACGAACACAAGCTTGCCGCGTGAGATGAGGGCTGCGGAGCGTGGTTGCTCTACGCGCTCATTGATGAAGCTTAGTCGGTCGACTGGCCCAGTCCCGCGTTGGTCCTGGTTGCAAAAGTCCGCGACAAATTAGCATTTGCAGTTCCCGAAAGCATCCAAACGGCGCAGATTGCGCGACTTCCCTTGGGCGAGCCACCCCGCTTCGGGCGCTCGCTCAGGGGAGGGTCAATGAAGTGCTGAGGGCCGCCGTCGCCTTTGCAACTCGATAGCCTGCCGTTGCCGAACAAAAGCGGCGACATCCCGGAAAGTTTGCACTGGCTCCACCGACCTGACTGGGAGGTCAACAGTCGGCGAGGACATCCTTGAGCTTCCGATAGCGCTTACCCAACTCTCGCACGAGCGAGTGTTCGTCATAGATAGCGACATCGAATCGTCGCGTTGCTGCATTGATATTTCGTCCGTCGATGGAGTCGGCGTAGCCAGCCATCAATGCGCTATGGACGCCTTCTGCATACTGCTCAGCAACGTGGTATTGGTCGTACAACGTCAACACGCGATATTTTCTTTTGACGTCGTCGCGGGCTTCAGCCACTTCGGCGCTTTCACCTTCCTTTGTCTTTCGGCCCTGCTCGGCAGAGCTGGCATCAATGCGGCGCGCGCGAACAAAGACAGGCCACCAAGTATTGCCCTGGTCATCCTCTTCGACGAACTTATCCCACTGTTTGCTGAAGATGTCGATGAGGTTGTCGTTCGCGTAGAATCGGAATTCCTCGTTTGGAAACTCCTTCGCCAATTCGGCCTTCAGATACGAAAGACGACGCAATCTCCCCACTTTTCTGATGAGTTCCGGATAGTGCTGCGCAAACAGCCACATCTGATTGTCTGGGTTCTGGCCGCCGTCTTGCAGGAGCCGTTTGCCGTTGCCAAGCGCTTCCCGGTTCAGCTCAGCGAGGCGGTCAAGTACCGGGCCATGCTGATGTATGAGCTTCGAAAGCATCTCGTCCAAGTGCTTTTCGGCCGGCGACTCATATTCGTCAAGCTGACGCTGGCAATATGAAATCACGAGGCTCGCTGAGTGATTGCCCCGTTGCATTTGCGTCTCGGCCCGCTGAGCGCCACTCTCGAGCCAGCCGTAGTCAAGATAGACCCAATGTTTCCACTCGTCACTTTCGACTCCGATTGAGCGTCCCTTGTCGAGAGCGACCAGGGCGACGGACCATCCCTTGAAAGCCCCATTCCGGCACATCTCAAGTACGGCGCTGCGATACGCTGCCAACTGCCGGTCGTTATGAATCGACTTGTACTTGTTTTCGACGACGATTAGCGTCTGGTTCTGGGGGTCGAGAATCAGGATGTCAAGCCGTAGAGACTCAGTGATGGAAAACTCGCTCAGGACCACGGCGCCGTGAAAACCAGACATGTTGATGCGCGCCGGCGTCCACTCGGCAAAGAACTTACTGCTTCGTGCGCTGCCGATGATGTCGGAATTCTGCACAGACTTCCAAGCGGCGATGAGGAAGTCCTTGAGGATGGCGTCACCTTGCCCGTGGCCCTCACGCGGATTGAGCAGCCACTGCAACATCTGCGAATGCTGGGTTTCTGAGGGCGTTAGGATGTCAAAAACATCATTCGCTTTTTTCAGCGCCTCAATCGCGCGCCCGGTGTTGGGGTCGCTGACGAAATTCTGAAAATTCTCGTGCGAATACGACTCTTTCTTGCTGGCTTTCATGTAATTAGCACCCCGGTTTGTAGCTGCACTTTTTCGCCAACGCGCTGATGTTTCAACCGGTGCGACGTGGTCGATGCTCACTGCTCTATTTTCGGTCTGGAGCAACGGACAACCGCCTGTTGTCCGTTGCGCTGAAGAAGGCGCCTGATGTGCCCTCAGAACTCGTCGGGAAGGGTCTCGCTTGTCGGCATCGCGTCAAATTTAAACAGCATGCGGAGCAGGCGAAGCTTGTGGGTGGTGCCTTCCAGCTTCGGCCGGATGCGAGCCTTCAGCTCATCAAGGTGCTGTTGCTGAAGGCGCAATTTGCGTGTGTACAGCGCGAACGCAAACTCGCACGCTGCCTCGCCTTGTCGTCGGTTGTGCTGCTCGAAGATGTTTGCCAGCAGGTCCAACATGAACTGGCTGGCACTCGCTTCCCGCGAGTAGTCCAGCTCGCTGGGTCGCGCGCAGCGCAAAAGTGCCGCCTGGATTGCGCCATCGTTGTATCGCGTAAAGTTCTCTGGATTGAGGATGACCTGCTGGAATGCGTCGGTGGCGAGCCGGTCGCTTTCACTCGTAAAACTTTTCCCCTCTCTAGCATTCTGGAGAAGCGCGCCGGCCGTCGCCAGAACAGCAGCGTTTGTGTCGTTCACTTCCTCGTAAAAACCGTCCCAGTACGCGAAATCTGGACGGAGTCGCATACCCTCAACGAGGCTGTCGTCTCGCGGCATGAAGACCGCGTTCCCCAAGCCGTTCGCGGAGCCAGCGAGGCGCTCGAGGCGCGCAGCGAAAGGGTCACCCAACTGCCGTTGAATATTTCGGAACGCCTGCAACTCTTCCTCGAACGATTCGTCGATACCTTGCCCAACAGCGACGCCCGCGAATCGTTCGATTCTGATTTCCGCCCCTGAAGCCGAGTGTTTGAGATTCAACGGAAGTGCGGATAGCTGAGCTGCGGTCTCCGCAATCTGGGCCCCAATGAAGTAGGTGCGCGCGCCCGAGTGGACGTCGCGTAAGTCACGGCTTATCGAAAGGAGGCGCGTGCCACGCCCGACCACGGCTGCAACCACCAGAATCCCGGCGGTGCTATCCAGCTCGGCATCGCCAGACTCGATTTCGGTATCGCTTATCAGAGTGAGCGGAGTCGCTCGATTCATGACCTCCTGCAGCCGCTCAGCGCAGTGTTTCGCAATCTCGCGCGACGCTTCATCATCTTGATAAACGATGGCGCTCACCGACGCGGGGGTCTGCTGACTCACCAGCTTGTCGGCGAAATGCTTGAAGCCAAGGTTACCCAACAGCTTCCGTCCATCGAGATAAATGGGGCGGACCTTCGCGGTTGGAATCGGGCCACGAGCTTGAACAGCGAGCGCGCCGTTCAGACCGAAGGCCTTACAGAAATCAGAGACTTCCTGCAGTCGATGTTGCTTCTTTCGGAGCAGGACCGACTTCGGCAACAAGTCTTCTGGAGCGAAGCGCTCGCCGACGATTGGCAGGTCCTTCAGGTGTTTATGGTGCGGTTTGTCATCGAGGCCTGCGGGAGCCGGAAGTGCAAATAGAGCATCCTGCGCGTCCTTCGCGTCGAGGAGCGTTAGAAGTGTGACGACCTCGGTGGCGTCGCATTTCACCTTCTGTTTCCAATCTCGCTCCAGATTCATCGACGATGATGCCGAGATGAGCGTGAACGACGTGCCATGAAGTGGCGCATCGATTTTGTCTATCCCCTCATGAGAATGGAACGTGACCACGCGAGGCTTTGGAACGTCAAACAACGTGCAGTACATGTCACGCAGCGCATAGGCCACCGCAGCAATTCCCATCGTGTCGACGAAAATCACATCGAGTTTCGCCCCAACTTTCCGGGCGCGATTGCAGAGTTTTTCGAGAAGGGCGAATGCGAGGAACTGGACTCCTTCAACTTCGGCCAACGCTTCTTCGGCGCGCAAGAAGTGCGTCGAGCGCTTTTGAGACGGTTTGACGAAGGTGAAGCCCGGCGGCGCAACGACGGAGACGTGCTTGGCCGAAAACAGTTCTTTGAGACCCGCGGTCCGGATGGCAACGGTCTGGCCACGGAACAACCGTTCGAGGTCAGCAACGGGGTTGGTGAGCGCATCCACCTGCTTGATGGTCCCGTCGTGGCCAAATGAGCAGATACAAAGACAAACCTTGGTCGACGTACGGTTCGAAGCCTGGACGAGCAGCGGTTGCTCGAACGCCTCCTTCACCCCAGCGGCTTCCTCTGACTCACAGATGATGGCGACCACGTCCGGCGGATTGATGCCCTGCAAGCCGGCCTCAATGGCATCGGCCAGGTTCTCTACGTTGAACGTGCCGGGTGGCTTGAAGAGGAAATGGAAGTTTCGGACCGGCGAACTGCTTTCGAGTACCCAATCAAACGCAAAAAAACCCTTCATCGCGACACCGCCGTCGTCATGGGAATCACAATGGAGTACGACGCGCCTGCGGTGTGGCTCAGTTCTCTCTGGTCTTCAAGCCAATGCGTAGGCTCGAATGCGCCGGCGGGTGTGTTCGAAAAATCTTGGATGAGGCAAATCCGTCCCGTGCGGAGGCGAAGATATGCGTTCAACTCGCTCAGTGTCTTGAGTACGTAGGTAAGTCCACCACCGCTTGCATTCGTTTCCTTCGTTGTCTCGTGCAGAGCGAAGCAACGCTTAACGATGTCGACCTCTTCGTCAATAGAAAGAGCTCCTGCCGACGGCGCACCGTATCGTGACATCCAGCGACGGACGAGACCTGGCCCGGTGTCGAGCACTGTCAACTCTAAAAACGACGTACGCTGAAGCGGGGAATCTCCGCCAGGCCCCGCCGCTGCATGAGCTGCAGAATGCTCTGCAAGGTATTCGTTAAATACCGCGTCGTCGGAGACCACCTGCTCGTGTTGAGCATCGCGGTCATACGAAATGAACTTCGCCATAAGCGCCCGTACGTTTCTAACATACGGTTTCCCTTCCTCGTCGACGGTGGCGTGCTCATCCGTGTTCTTGAAGAGCTCGTAAATCAACGTCCCAATCGCGGTGTTATCTTGCTCGGAAACCTTCCATTCCGCCGCGGGCGCGCATGCACTGATTATCTTCGAGGTGAGCCAGACAAAGTCCGCTCGCGAGCGCAGCGCACCGGGATGCGGCCGGCTATAAAACGGAAGGAGATATTCGTTCTTCGCCCGCGCGAAGCAACACAGGAAGACCCCTCTGCCACGCATCGTGTCGCGGAACTGACTCTCCTGCATGGCCTGAATTCTGCCGACGCCAAACGACAGGGCCTCCCGTGTCGATAACGGGTCTTCACGCCCCGGCACTTCGACCGAGCCGGCGAAATACGTGGATACCAGCCCGTGAGGCTCTTGCGCCAGGGCTTCCATCGGATTGCTGTCAACGCTTCCGTACAGTCGAAGTGCGGAATGCATTTGATGACGCGACCACGTCGCGACATATTGCATTAGCGCCGACGGGACGCCAACGGCACCGCCATATCGAAGGGCAAGTGGAATTCGCAAAATCGGGTCACGGCCAGCCTCGTCGTATGCGGCTTCAATCTCGCGAAGGCTGACGGCCTGTTGGAACGAAATCATAGGGAAAATGTAGAGCGCTCAGGATTCAGGGCACCGACAGCCGTCTGCGATTTCCACGTGCAGGTAGTCGAACACGGCCTTCGCCGACAATTCGATGACACGAGCATAGCCAACTTAGGAAGCGCTGTAACACGGGCATGGCCGTTGAGAGCATGTCTTTTGGCTCCCTCAGGTCGGTCAGCGAAACGCCATTCTAGCCTTCGCTTCATGCGGTTGCCTACCGAGAGCGCACGGGTTCGATGCAGGTGTATTTTCGGACCCGTTCACGGGCTTCCGATAGTGCCCGAACCGCAACACCCCATCAGTCGGCGCGGGCCATCTGAAGCCCGACCATAAGTTGGAAGACTGTGCCATCAGCTATCCGCTGGGCATGTCGCGAGTGTCGGTTGCCCAGTATCAATCCAGCGCACCCTGCGCGGCAAATTGCGCCAAGGCGTCGAGAAGATGCCGTACCTTAGGCACCTCGTAGCCCATCAAACGCAAACGCCAGCCCAGCGTGCAGAGCTTGCCGCGGCCGGGACGACGATTGAAGTGGGCAATTGACGATTCAGGTCACATCTTCTACGACCCAACCCAGTGCTTCCAAGCGACTTCGATGCGCGGTGGTCAACCTTTTCTGATGGATGGCGAACGCCAAGAAGTGTCGCGGGCGTGTCGCCGCCACAAAAAGACTGTGAAGGCGACTTAACGTGTTGCCATCTGTTTCGGTAAGGCTCGATTTGTCTCCGCATAAAAACGGCAGTGACGCGGTGACATCGTACTTACGGTTGTAGACGCATTCAAGGACCAATGTTGCTGCGTGGGTTTCGCCTTTGACCGCTGCGATAGTCTCGACAACCGGACCGTGGGCCATTGTCCCCGGTTGAGTGAGACTTAGGGGTGCTGGCTGCGACTCACTGAACCGACTGATTTCACGCTCGCGCAGGTCATCAAGCGTGATGACTTGTCCCGCAATCGACGACAAACGCACGGCCAAGTCGCTCAGGATGACGTCCCAGTCGCTCTCAACGACGGATGGCGTAGGCATATGCAGCAGGTTCTCAACCATCGCGTTGGACTCGCGAAAAGCAGACTCTTCAGCGTAGGCTTCCAACTGGCGCCAAGTCTTTGCTTCCTTCGCTGGCGACCAGCCCAGGTCGCGCAAAAGGTGGAGAAAGGCAACTCGCGTGCGCGACGCCGCCTCCGCGAGATTGCGGGCTTCCGCGCGCGCGGCCGCCGCCAACTGCAGCGCCCTGTGCAAATTCACTATGTATGAGGCTTTTCCGGCCGCGGGAGCATCGATAGCAGCGTAGTCCCCGAGGAATCGTCCACAGCCCTCCGTCGTCGTCTCGTCCTTCCGTTGTCCCACGGCCTTGATGCCGTACCGCTCGATTTCGGCCGGCGATACTAATTGAGCGGCTCTCTCTCCAAAAGCTGGTATGACGGACTTCACGCTTTCGTCACTGAACGTGAAAAGCGTGACTGGCAGATTACTCTCGATATTGTCCCCGACGATGTCCTGACCAAACGCGCGCAAGCTGTTCGCAACGGCCGCGATGCCGGCGCCGAAGCGCTTGCTTGTCGATACCGGGAGCGAATCAGGGAGTGGGAACGCTGCGGCAGTTGTGTCGCCAATCCGCAATATGCGCTGGTTCACGTCGCCGAAGCGTTGGAAGATACTTTGCGCTCCCATAGCGCTCTTGAGAAGCGCATCTTGCGCGTCGCTCGTGTCCTGCATTTCGTCAACGAACACGAGCGGGAATCTGTACCCCAAAGCTCTGGAGAGCGCGGGATACTTCGCCAACGCGTGCTGAGCAAAGGCGAACATGTCGTCGTAACGAAAGATTCCGTCGGTGGTCAGTGACAGCTTGAGGTCTTCAATGAGGGCATACGTGGGTGCAGTCTTGCCCGGTAGAGTTCCATCCGCGCACGATAGCTCGAGCTCCGGACCGATGTAGCGCAGCGACCGTAACGCGGGAGCGTACTTGTTCGGCGAATTTCGGGCCAAAGCCCTCAGCTTGTAGTCTGCGTGGATTCGTAGCTCTGCAATCCTTCGACACTCATTGTCGTCAATCACTCGCACTTCGACGCCAGAGCTACGGAGCAGCGGTAACGACACGAATTTGTGAATAAACGTCTGGATTGTACCGATAAAATGAGGGTGTGAGAAAAGGAGTGCCCCGTAGCGGCTTTCACGGAGCCTAGCCTCGATTTCCTCGCGAGCAACGTTCGTATGCGAGACGACACAAATTCCTCGGTTCGCGTGCTGCCATTTCTTCGCCAGAATAGATAACTTCGCGGCCAAGAGTGTTGTCTTGCCACTTCCGGGCGCAGCCTGGACGTCTACGGTGCCATCCGCCAACAGAACGGCTTGACGCTCTGGGTGCGTAAAGTCCAGCGAAGGATACTCAACTTGCAGTTCGTCGATGTCTGCCTGAGTAATAGCGGGGATGCTCACGGCGTTGCTCCCGGCGAAGCTACAACGCTCGCACCCACGGCGGACGCCGCGCCGGTTGCCGACGTTGTGGCGGGCGGCGTCACGCTGTCTGTAGTCACGTAGCGAAGCGCATTCTGGAGATAGGTCGGAAGCGCCGCCAAAAGACTCTGACCCGAGCCGTAATTTCCAGTCTTGAGCAGATGAGCGCAAAATTGAGCGGTGATGGCTTTTGACGCTTGTTTCGTCTGCAGCGGCTTGTAGACGTTCGCAGCGATTTCGTGCGCGGCCTTCCCGTCTTTGACGTAGCCGTCCCAGACCACCTTAGCTGACGTCAGCTCAGTTTCAATTTCGGTTTGAGTTAGAAAGCCATCGTCGCCGGCCTTCTTTGCCAACGCGACCGCATCGTGGAGTAGTTTTGCGCAACCTGACGCGGCCATGTCGTATTCCAACGTCCAGTCGTCTGAGACGAAAACCTTGGTGGAACCGCCTTCGGCACGTTTCTCTTTCCGTTTCACGTGGTCAACAATCTCGGCGGCCGTGTACTGGTCAAAGAAGCGTTTTCCTTTTGTCGGGCGTTCAACATAGTCGATGTGTGCCGGAACGATGTCGCGGTCAGTAATGCATGCGACCGGGATAGGAAGGAGCTCATCGTTCTGGCGCTGAAGGATGCGCGCGTATCTGAACAGGCCGACTGTGCCGACGTTGACGATGGACACGCCGTGTTCCGAGAACGACAATCCGCACTGAGCTGCTAGCGTCGGGAGCAGAATGGCTTCGGCTGGGCCTTCGACAATGACGACCGACCGAGCAAAGAAAAGGTTCGCCTTTGTGCTGTCGAGGAAGCGCTGAAGGAACGCGTAGTCCCCATCTTCGAGTTTGGTGAAACCTTTCCTTAAAGGGTAAGGTTTACCTTTAACCATCAAAATCGTGCTCTCAACCGGCGCCGCTGATGCGAGCGTGGGGCTGTGGGTGCTTATCAGCACTTGAACGGGCTGCTCCTTGCGCTCCGCGTGTTCACGGAATAACTCAAGAACGCGGCCTTGTAGCTGGGGATGAATGTGCGCTTCGGGCTCTTCAATCAGCAGAAGAGCCAGCTCCTCGCCTTCGCTTAGGAGAACAAGCTCCGCCGACATGAAAAGGACATTGTTGTAGCCAAGACCGCGCGCACATTGTTCAAATTCCGAAACTCCGATTGGTGGCAACAGAGCAAGTTCCAGCTTCTCCAGGATTTGGAGAAGTGACATCCTTGATGAGATGCCAATGCGCGACGATAGCTGGTCGCCGGAAAACGAGACCCGAGCAAGGTGCTTGTCATTAACCTCTTGCTGTACAGCCTTAATAACTTCGCTTGACGAGATTCGATGCTGAGCCTGCTGCATGAATCCCACAAGCGTCGTCGGTTGCGTGGACGCGTCGTCACGGTCGAAATCGTCAAGCTCCTGGCCTACGATGTTCTTGTGAGCCTGCAAGATTTGCGAAAGTCGTGACTGGCGACCCGCGCGCAATTCAGCTTCCGCGTCACGTAGCGGTCTAAGATAAGTAGCGCGAATGAGGTCACGCACTGCGGCGCCAATTTCGACACCCGAGCCGTCATGCCCGGACATCACGACGGCGACAACATTCCCGCGGTTCCGACCAATCGGTTTGCCAAATTTTGCGGTTACGTGAACGACAAGATAGGGGTCACCTGAACTCGGGTACGTCAGCCATTCAACGACTGTCGCCCGTTGTTCTTTCGACAAGCCGCGGAACTCGGCTTCGAGCCAGAGTGTTTTCGCACGCGTGTCCCCTTCGATATGGAAGTCGTGCTCTTGAATTCTCAAGAATTCATAGCTCGTGGTCAGTAGCACATGCCGAATTGCATCGATGACCGACGTTTTGCCTGCGTCGTTCTCCCCGACGAGCACATTGAGACCCGAAGCGAACTCGAGTTGCAAATCCGTGCCGCTTTCCTTGGAGCCAAACACACGGAAGTTTTCACCACTTATTCGATGTAGGTACACGTTCTTTCTCTTCGCGTAGATATATTTTTCCCGGGGCGCTTCTTCTGACTCAACCCGTCTTACGATTCCGCACCTGCGCGAGAGTCTTCCGTTCCGATATGTCACGCGCGTTGCGGCCGGCACTAAACATTGTTCGAGAAGCCGCGACCGCAGTGGTGAAGGCCGGATGCAGACCCAGCATGAGGCTGATTGAGTTATGGTGGGTGAAGGATGTCGTCCCCTTGCCGCTGTGCGGCGAGCGCGAGCGTTTCATCATGCGCGCATAGGTCAGGATGCCACGCGCGGGCGCGGCATGACCACAGTGGCCGCGCTGCTCACGGTTCCGCTGCGCGGCCATAAACGGCATGAGGGCTCGCGTCGCTTAGAGCTGACCGGTGAGCAGTTGATGCATCAGAGCGACATGGTGATAAATCTGCCGCTCTTTGCTCTTCCCCAACCCAGGGTAGTGTTGTGCCGCGACGTCGTCAGCGTAGTCCTGCAACGCTTGGTCGTTGCCGAACTTTCGCGGAAACTGCCGAGCGCGCGCGACAAGTTTCCCTGCGGCCTGGAGAAATTTTTCGCCGACGGTGCCAACGTTGAGTTCAACGTCGTCGGAAACGAAGTGTTCAACCCACACGTCTCCGCCTCGCTCCTTGAACGTGCCGTGTACCGCTACCGCGGCGGCAGGACCGCCACCCGCTTCAAACGTGGCCCCAAGGATTGTGTAATCGCCGAATCCGACCGCTACTTGCTGATAGTTCAGGTGTCGGTCGGTGAAGAACTCGATGCCGACGTAGTCAGCATTGCGCGCCTTGCGTTGGAAGTCGTCGCGTACATCCACAACCTTTTCACGAGGAAGCATCGCTCGATGCGCCGCGCTCATCCGCTCGTGCAGGTTGATATGGAATCGGATGTTCGCCCTTTCTGCTAGCCGTTGTACCTGAGCGTCCGACAGCCGGGCATTCAAGTACAGCAGGGCGACGTCGCGCTCGCGATATTGCGTGAGGAAATCTCTGATTTGCTCCGCGGTCGTCGCTTGCGAGCACAGCAGGCCAGGCATCAAAGAACCGTGCGCGTCGATAGCTTCCTCGATAGGCTCAATCCAACCATCGAGGCCACGGCCATGGAATTCGTGCTGGTATGGGTTGGTAACGACAATCAGGTTGTCATTAGCCGCCCCGAAATCGTTCAACAGTCGCTGCAACTGCGCATGGGCGCGATTGACAGGCTCTAGTATCGGAATAACGGTGTCTCGAAGCGGGTAGTTACTACGCAACGAACGTAATGCCAACATCTCCGACTGCCGAGCGTAGAGATAAGGAAAGTACAAAGTTTGGCCCTCTCGCATTCCGCCATGCAGGCGGAGAGAGAGCCTCAGGCGAGCTGGAAGCCGACGTTCTCTCTCAATACAGAGAGTGCGGTTTCTCTCTGGCGCCCTGACAACGGAGTGGCGTAGCCAAGCACGCGCAAGCTCTCCGGCAGCGCGGTCACAAAGCGCACGGTTTCCCCGTCAGTTTTCCTTTTTCTTAATGCGTCGACGAAGATAGCATGCGCCTCCAGGGACGTAAACTCCCTGAAAACCTCACCGCAATAGGCTTGGATAATCCCGGATGGTTTCACTACCGGCGCGCCGGTTTTCATCGAAACAGCATCGATATATTCGGCTTTCTGAAGGCAGTTGAATATGGTTTGGGGTGATACGTTATTGCGGTTGGTCAAAGGCTCGCGAATCTGTCGCAGGGAGCCCCGCTCGGTCAGGACAAGGACACCAACGCGCGGGTCAACGATTTCAGCGTAGCTTTCCGCGCAGCGCGGATGGGTCACCAAACAAACGCGGTCAAACGCAGCCAAGAAGTCCGATGTCTGTGTAGTGAGGCGTCGCGGTGTGTCGAATTCAGTTTTGATTTCGTAGGCAGTCGACGTGCCGTTGAAGACCGCAACGTCGACGATTGAACGCCCGACGGGAAGCTCTACGTGCAGCGACGCAGTGTTTGGACTGTGCCTTCCAAACACTATCCGGCCGGCAATTTCAGTCTTGTAGACGAACTCGTTGCGATACGCGCGGCGAATCTCGAGCCACGCAGACTCAAATAACGATGCCAACGGTTGGCCCTTGGCCGCCGTCAACAGTCCATGCTCCGCCAGGAACCCGAGCGCTACCTGCCAGTCTCCAGACCGCGCAATATCGGCAAAAACCGGTCGCGTGAACATGCGCGCGAGCAGCCGCAGCCGCTCCGCTGAACTCAAGGTTCGGCGCGGTGCGCGTGATTTCGCAAGTGGAGCGACGGATTGCAAAGCAGCCATTTGGTCTGGGTTATTGTCAGCGGGCGTACCTGCCGTATAAGTCGGTCGCCATTGTAATCCCGGCGCCGTTATCATTGCCAGGTCGCAGAAATCAGTGCCAGCTACCTCCCGTGTTGCCCAGCCGGCGCGACTCCTCCTCGCTACGTGTCCTCGTTTGGCCCGCGCACTAGACGTTCGAACAAAGGCATGCCCTTGCGCCAACCCGCGATGAGAAACGCGCTCATGGCCAACGAACCGACCCAGACGACGTTTGGTGCCGTCATAATTTCAGCGCAGGTAGCCGCGCGTTAGAACAGGATACCCACCGGTCATTCCTTCACGCCTTTGCTTCCGTGCTGAACACCTCGCCTATGCGGGCGGCGCCAACGCGCGCATCCGCTGGTTTCGTGCGTCGAAATGCATGCCGCATAGCCACACTACATAAAACAACATATACGGACCAGTACAAAAATGAATTTCAAGCTTTTCGAGAAATACGAATCTGCAATCCGGGGCTACCAAGGCGACCCGCTATCGCCCTCTCTCCGCATGTTTCGGGACGGCGAACTGGAGGTTTGCTACGCGCCGTTCGAATGGGTGAACCCTTCCGCTAAGGTAGTGTTCGTTGGCATTACCCCGGGGAAGGTGCAGGCAAACAATGCATTGGTCGAGGCGCAGCGCGCTCTGGTCGAGGGTCTACCCACAACCGAGGTGCTCCGCCGCGCCAAGCATGTCGGCGCGTTCTCGGGAAAAATGCGGCCGCGGATTATCGCCCTCATGGACCACATCGGCCTGCATCGGTGGTTGGGCTTGCATTCGACCGAAGAGCTCTTTGGTGAGGCGTCTGACCTGCTGCAGACATCGTCACTGCTCCAGTTCCCGGTGTTCCAAGCCGGAGAAAACTACACGGGCGCCTCGCCCAAGCCCCTGAGGGACCCCTTGCTACGCATGCAGATGCGAGACCACTTCGGTGAGATGGCCAAAGCGATGCCTGATGCCGCGTTCCTGCCACTGGGAAGTGCTGCGTCTGAAGGAGTCGAATGGCTAAGCGAGCAAGGCTATTTGAGCAAGGCGCGGGTTCTCCATGGGCTCCCGCATCCGAGCACAGCGAACGCCGAGCGCGTTGCATATTTCCTGGGCGAGAAAGCACGGGCCAACCTATCCATCAAGACCAGTGCCAAAAATCTCGACGCGGCACGCGACAATCTTTTGAATGCGGTGGCGGCGCTGACTTGAGAGCGCTCGCACATTGAGGGACGCTTTCGTCGTGTGCGCGACTGCCAGGCGGAAGGTGGCGCGGCGGGAGCGTACGGATGGAGGGGCCCGAAGCTGGCCGGGGCGGCGATACGGGGGCGAGCGGCGGAAACGGCGGGAGGAGCGGGTGCGGCTGGCGAAGGCCCGGCGCCGAAGCCGCGGGGCCAACGGAGGGGAAGGTTTCCCTGCCTTTGAGGCGTTTCCGAGGTGCCACGCCCCAGTTCTATTAGTTTCCCTTAAGCCCCGTCCCGCCTTGGTTTGCGGGCGGTCCGAAGACTTTAAGGAAAACTTTTGCAGTGAGCTTTAAGTAAAACTATTAGAACTTGCCAACAGGTCCCTGACAACCGCTTTACACAGCCCACCATCACCGACTTCGCCAGATTCCACCTTTTGGCGACATCGAACTGAAAGATGCACCACCCTCCGCTTGGCAATCTTTTCGAGACGGTGGACGTTGATGAGTTGTCAGTTAATTCGAGCTATCAGGGAAAAAGACCCATAAGTTTCTCAACTTATGGGTCCCAGATTCTCAGGTTATGCGTTCAGCTACATACGCCCTCAAACGTCAATATTCCCCGCCCTCAACGCATTCGACTCAATAAACGCTCTCCGCGGCTCCACATCATCCCCCATGAGCGTCGTAAAGATGCCATCAGCCGCGATAGCATCCTCAATCTGCACACGAAGCAAGCGACGCACAGTCGGATCCATCGTCGTCTCCCAAAGCTGCCCAGGGTTCATCTCACCGAGACCCTTATAGCGTTGCTTCGAGATGTTGCGTTCAGCATCAGCCAGCAACCACTTCATAGCGCTCTTGAAGTCGGTAACAGCCATACTGCGCTCGCCACGTTTAATGACAGCCCCAGTCCCAATCAACCCCTTAAACGTATTAGCGGTATTGATCAGCTGTTGGTAATCAGCGGTCAGCTGGAAATCCTGATCCAGCACAGAAATCTTCTGATTACCGTGATGAGTCCGCGCAACGCGCAGCGAGCGCAGCTCACGGACCGGGTCATACATCGTCGTGACCTTAACCTCAGGCTTCAACGCATCATCCCGCAGCTTCGCTTCAAGCGCCGCCGCCGACACCGCAGCCGCTTCCTCGCTAGACAGGTCGATAACAACCCCATCCATCACAGCCTCAAGCGCCCCAGCGTCATACAACCGGCTCAGACGGTTAACCACAGCTTGAGCCAACAAATAAGCCCGAGCCAACTCCCCAAGCGCATCGCCGGTGATAGGCGTAGCCCCTTCAGAAGCCAACAACTCCGACCCCTGCAAAGCCAGCTTCAGGATGTGAGCATTAACCTCAGCCTCATCCTTCAAATACCGCTCATCCTTACCCGCCTTGATCTTGAACAGCGGCGGCTGCGCGATATAGATATACCCACGCTCGATCATGTCCGGCATCTGACGATAGAAGAACGTCAGCAGCAGCGTGCGGATGTGCGCGCCGTCCACGTCAGCATCGGTCATGATGATGATGCGGTGATAACGCAGCTTGTCGAGGTTGTAGTCTTCCTTGCCGATCCCGCAACCCAACGCAGTAATCAGCGTCACAATCTGCTCCGAAGAAAGCAGCTTGTCATAGCGCGCCTTCTCCACATTGAGCACCTTGCCGCGCAGCGGCAAAATCGCCTGAAACTTCCGATCCCGCCCCTGCTTCGCCGACCCACCTGCCGAGTCACCCTCGACGATATAAATCTCAGACTTCGCCGGGTCCTTCTCCTGGCAATCCGCCAGCTTCCCAGGCAAACCAACGCCATCCAGAACGCCCTTACGACGCGTCATTTCACGCGCCTTGCGAGCCGCATCCCGCGCCCGCGCCGCATCAACAATCTTGCCGCAAATGATCTTCGCGTCATTCGGCGTTTCCAGCAGGAATTCTTCGAGCGCCTTCGCGACCACATCCTCCACCGGCGCGCGCACTTCCGACGACACCAGCTTGTCCTTGGTCTGCGCGCTGAACTTCGGCTCCGGCACCTTCACCGACAGCACGCACGAGAGCCCTTCGCGCATGTCGTCGCCGGCCGTTTCGACCTTCGCTTTCTTCGCGACTTCGTGATCGGTGATGTACTTGTTCAATACGCGCGTCATCGCCGCACGCAACCCGGTCAGGTGGGTGCCGCCGTCGCGCTGCGGAATGTTGTTCGTGAAGCACAGCACGTTTTCGTTGTAGCTGTCGTTCCACTGCATCGCCACTTCCACGCCCACGCCGTCTTTCTCGCCGCTGATGTGGAAAATGTTCGGGTGCAGCACGGCCTTGTTCTTGTTGATGTACTCAACAAAACCCTTCACGCCGCCCACGAACGCGAAATCTTCTTCCTTGCCCGTGCGCTGGTCGGTCAGCTTGATGCGCACGCCGTTATTCAGGAACGACAGTTCGCGAATCCGCTTGGCCAGAATGTCGTAGTGATATTCGACATTGCCGAAGATCGTCTCGTCAGCCAGGAAGTGCACTTCGGTGCCGCGGTTTTCGGTGTCGCCAATCAGCTGAATCGGCGAGACAGCCACGCCGTCGATCTCTTCGATCACGCGGTTCTGCGGCACGCCACGGTGGAATTCCATGAAGTGCTTCTTGCCGTCGCGGCGAATGGTCAGGCGCAGCCACGCCGAGAGCGCGTTCACGCACGAGACGCCCACGCCGTGCAGGCCGCCGGACACCTTGTAGCTGTTCTGGTCGAACTTGCCGCCGGCGTGCAGTTCCGTCATCACGATTTCAGCGGCGCTGCGCTTCGGATCGTGCTTGTCGTCCATCTTCAGGCCGGTCGGCACACCGCGGCCGTTGTCGGTGATCGAGATCGAGTTGTCCGCGTGAATGATCACCTGGATATCGTTGCAATGCCCCGCCAACGCTTCGTCGATGGAGTTGTCCAGCACTTCGAATACGAGGTGATGCAAACCGGTCCCGTCTGACGTATCCCCGATGTACATCCCCGGCCGCTTGCGTACCGCCTCCAGACCTTCGAGGATCTGAATCGAGGAGGCGCCGTAGCTGTTATCGGGTTGCGAATTGTTCGTTTCAGTCATGGATTTTTTCCGGTTCTGCGTTACTGCAAGGTTGCTGCTCGGGACTTTTCAAAACACCATAAAAACGCCAAAGGGGCGCTGCGCCCCTTGGTGTGTTCTTTGGTTTTGGACGCGTTAGATGCGCATCGGCATCACGACGTATTTGAATTCGTCGTTCTCGGGAATCGTGATCAACGCGCTGGAGCTGGCGTCGCCAAGGCTCACTTGCAACATGTCGACCTTCAGGTTCGCGAGCACGTCGAGCAGATACGTGACGTTGAACCCGATATCGACGCTGTCGCCGTCGTACGCGATTTCCAGTTCTTCCTGCGCCTCTTCCTGATCGGCGTTGGTCGACATGATCTTCAACTGGCCCGGCTCGATGATGCAGCGCACGCCCTTGAATTTGTCCGACGTCAGAATCGCGGCGCGTTGCAGCGAGCGCTGCAGTTCTTCACGGCCGATCACGAACTGATTCTTGTGCGACTTCGGAATCACGCGCTGGAAGTCGGGGAATTTGCCTTCCACCAGCTTCGACACCAGTTCGACCTGGCCGAACGTGAACTTCACCTGGGTCGGCGCGATGTCGATCTTCAGCGTGTCGTCGATGTCTTCCAGCAGACGCTGCAGCTCCAGAATCGTCTTGCGCGGAATGATCACTTCCTGACGCGCGAACGAGCCTTCGATCTTCATCGACGAGAACGCGAGGCGGTGGCCGTCTGTTGCGACCGCCATCAGCTGGTCGCCGTCTACCACCAGCAGCATGCCGTTCAGGTAGTAGCGGATGTCCTGCTGGGCCATCGAAAAATGGACCATGCCGAGCAACTGGCGGAACGTTTTCTGGGGAACCACCAGGTTCGCGCCGTAGTCTTTAGCCTGAGCGACGGTCGGGAACTCGTCGGCCGCCAGGGTTTGCAGCGCAAAGCGGCTCTTGCCGGATTGCACGGTCAAACGCTTGTCGTTCAGCGTGAGCGTGACCTGCCCGTCGGGCATGGCGCGCAGAATGTCGAGGAGCTTTCTTGCTGCCACCGTGGTCGCGACCGAATCGCCGCCCACGCCAAAATCGGCACGCGTGGTGATCTGCAACTCGAGGTCGGTCGACAGGAACGACACTTCAGGGCCGTTCTTGGTAATCAGCAAATTGGCGAGGATCGGCAACGTATGGCGGCGTTCGACGATGCCGCTCACGGTTTGCAGCGGCCTGAGGAGGTTATCGCGTTCGGTCTTGACCAGTTGCATAGAGTTCCTTCGTTGATATGACGGCCTGCGCGCCTGACTTGCCAGCCTTACAGCGCGCAACCGCGGCTCCCCGCCGGCGCCACGCAGCGCCTGTCACGGCGTGAATTCCGCCCGCGGCCGCCGGGCGGTTAAACCTGTATTGTGCCTGAAAACGGAACCGCTCCCCTAAAATGGGGGCGAGTTTGGAAATAAACAGGTCGTTTTTTCCATCCGACCTGCTTAACCTTTCAGTGTTTGCTCCAGCACGTGCAGTTCGTGATTCAGCTGCGCGTCCGTGCCGCGCTCGGCGGCAATCTTGCGCACCGCGTGCAGCACGGTGGTGTGATCGCGCCCGCCGAATAACTCGCCGATTTCCGGCAAACTCTTCTGCGTCAGCTCCTTCGCCAGATACATCGCGATCTGCCGCGGCCGCGCAATGTTCGCCGGACGCTTCTTCGAATACATATCCGCGACCTTGATGCTGTAGAAGTCAGCCGTGGTCTTCTGGATGTTTTCCACCGAAATCTGCCGGTTTTGCACCGTCAGCAGGTCTTTCAGCGCTTCTTTCGTCACTTCAATCGTGATTTCGCGGCCGTGGAACTTCGAATACGCGAGGATCTTGCGCAGCGCGCCTTCCAGTTCACGGACGTTCGAGCGCAGATGCTTGGCGACGAAGAACGCGACGTCTTCATTCAGGCTCACGAACTCCGATTGCGCCTTGCGCATCAGAATCGCGACGCGCATTTCCAGCTCTGGCGGCTCGATAGCGACCGTCAGGCCGGAGTCGAAGCGCGAGATCAGGCGGTCGTCGATGCCGGAGATTTCCTTCGGATACGTGTCGCTGGTGATGATCACCTGCGCCTTGTTCGCGACCAGCGCCTCGAACGCGTAGAAGAATTCCTCTTGTGTGCGGGACTTGCCTGAGAAAAATTGAATATCGTCGATCAGCAGCAGGTCAAGCGAGTGGTAGTAGCGCTTGAAGTCGTCGAACGCCTTGCGCTGGTAGGCCTTCACCACGTCGGACACATATTGTTCCGCGTGGATGTAGCGAATCCGCGCGCCGGCCTTGTCCATTAGAAGCTGGTTGCCGATCGCGTGGATCAGGTGGGTCTTGCCCAGGCCCACGCCGCCGTACAGAAACAGCGGGTTGTACGAGATGCCGGGATTGTCCGCGACTTGAATCGCCGCGGCGCGCGCCAACTGGTTGGCTTTACCGGTCACGAAGTTGTCGAAGGTCAGCACGGGGTTGAGCTTCGAACGCTCGTACATCGAGTCGTTCTCGCCGTTGCCGTTCGAGCTCGCGCTTTGGCCCGGCCGCCACGTGCGGCGTGCGGATGCGGCTTCGTTCGCGTCGAGGCTGGGGAGATCGAGGTCGGCGGCGTCTTCAGCGACCGCGCGTGCGTTCGCGTTGTGGTCAGCCGCAGCGCGTGCATTCGCGTTGAGCATCGCCATCGCGCTGTTCGCATCATTGGCGCGCGCAGCTTGCGACGCTTGTACGGCGCCGACGGCTGCGTCCACGGCGGCACTGCCGCCGTTTGAGCCAGACGAATGGCCGCCGCCCATCGAGCCAAGCCCAGAAGACGGACGCGACTGCGCCGACGACGTTGCCGCAGGGGCGCGCATGCCGGCTTTCGGGTCCAACACAAATTGCACATCGACCGGGGCGTGCCAGAAATCGCGGGCCATATCCGCGATCCGGCCGGAGAACTGGCTCTTGACCCAGTCGAGCTTGAAGCGGTTCGGCGCGGCGATGCTAAGCGTGTTCGCAGCGGCGTCGAAGGCGACCGGGGCCAACGGTTTGATCCACGTCACGTACTGCTGGGGCGTAAGCTCACGCTCCAGCAATGCGGAACAGTGTTGCCAGAAATCGTTCATCGAGTTGCTGTCGTTATGGTGTGCACGGCGGTTCGCCGCTGCCCCTGTCGCGCATGCGCAACAAGGCCCTCAGCAGCTAGACCGAACCAGGCGTAATGGCTCCAGGCGCTTGTGCCACAAGGGTTTGCGGGGCAAGCGAGCCGGAGCGGCGTGCAGGATTTTTGGGAAGTAAGGCGAGATTCTACCGCCAAAACGTCGGCGAAAGGGAGTTATCCACAGGGACCGATCATCCGGCGAAGTCTTCCTGGGGTCGGGCCAAACCAGGCTAAACTATTGACGGCCAAAAGAAAACCGGTTTAAATAGCGGGTTCCGCGAAAACCAATTCTGTAAACCTCCGGCCATTGCCGCTTCAGCGATGATCGTGCGGTTAATTTTCGATCAGTCGATCAAGTGAGAGCAACATGAAACGTACTTACCAACCTTCCGTTACCCGTCGCAAGCGCACCCACGGCTTCCGCGTTCGCATGAAGACCGCAGGTGGCCGCAAGGTCATCAACGCACGTCGCGCGAAGGGCCGCAAGCGCCTCGCCATCTAAGGCAGGCGAGCGGATTGCGCGCTCCGTCTATGCCAGGTGAAGCCCGCGGTGAAGCGGGAGCTGCTGGGGCGCCGCAACAGGGCTCGGTTCCGTTGCGAGCGCAAGCCGCCTTCCCCAAAGCCGCAAGGCTACTGAAAACGGATGAATTTTCATCCGTTTTTCGTTTGCGCCCGTGGCGCCGCACCGCGCACTTCGTGGTGTACGGCCGGCCCACCGGCAATGACGCTCGCTTAGGTCTCGTGATCGGCAAAAAGTATGCGCCGCGCGCGGCCACGCGTAATCTGGTGCGTCGACTCGCGCGTGAAGCCTTCCGGCTGCGTCGCGCGGAGTTCGGCGGTTGGGATGTGCTGTTGCGTCTGCACACGCGCTTCGACAAGAAGGCTTTGCCGAGCGCCTCGTCGTCGCCGTTGAGGGCGCTGTGCCGCAGCGAGATAGAGGCGCTGCTCGACAAGGCAGCGCGCGAAATTGTCCGTCGCGAGTCGCCGCCCGCGGAAGCGCCCAAGACGGAATGACGCTCACGTGACTGCCCGCTTTGCAGTACAGGCCGCTCCGGCAGCCATGCTGCGCGGGCGTCGCCCGGTACTCCACGTTGCGCGGCGCTGTTAGGCCGCACCAGTCATGCAAACGGTACTCATCGCTTTATTGCGTTTCTATAAGGTTGCCGTCAGCCCCATGCTCGGCAACCGGTGCCGTTTTTACCCTTCCTGTTCTGATTACGCGCGCGAAGCAATCCAGTATCATGGCGCCGCGCGCGGGACTTATCTCGCCGCCAGGCGTATTTGCCGCTGCCACCCGTTTTCCGCGGGCGGCATCGATCTCGTCCCGCCTCCTACTTCTGAAAAGCGCTGACGCGCCGTTCCATCGACACTGAGACAACGCATGGATATCAAACGCACCGTCCTATGGGTCATCTTTTTCATGTCAGCGGTCATGCTGTTCGACAACTGGCAACGCGACCACGGACGCCCGTCGATGTTCTTCCCGAGCGCCAACCCGACCAAGACCGTCGGTAGCGCCGCTCCGGGAACCACGACGCCGGGAACCCAATCCGCCGATCTGCCGGCCACCAACGCAGCGCCGGGCAATGCGCCGGCTGCCGCGGCCCAGGGCCAGTTGATCAGCTTCAGCACCGACGTCTATAACGGCGAGATCGACACCCGCGGCGGCACGCTGTCGAAGCTGTCGCTCGTCAAGCAAGGCAACGGCAAGCAGCCCGATCTGGTCATCACGCTGTTCGACCGTACCGCGAACCATACGTATCTGGCGCGCACCGGTCTGCTCGGCGGCGATTTCCCGAACCACACCGACATCTTCACGCCGGTGGCGAACCAGCCACACGATCTGACGGGCGACGCCAAGTCGTTCCAGCTCAGCCTCGAGTCGCCGGTCAAGGGCGGCGTGAAGGTCATCAAGACCTACACGTTCACGCGCGGCAGCTATGTGATCGGCGTCGACACGAAGATCGAGAACGTCGGGACCGCGCCGGTCACGCCGTCGGTCTATATGGAACTGGTGCGCGACGACACGCCGGTGGAAACGCCGCGCTTCTCGCACACGTTCATCGGACCGGCTGTCTACACCGACCAGCACCACTTCCAGAAGATGACGTTCAGCGACATCGACAAGAACAAGGAAGACTTCGTCAATTCGGCCGACAACGGCTGGATCGCGATGGTGCAGCATTACTTCGCGTCGGCGTGGATTCCGCAGCAGGGTGCGAAGCGCGACATCTATGTCGAGAAGATCGATCCGACGCTGTATCGCGTCGGCGTCAAGCAACCGGTGGCGACCATCGCCCCGGGCCAGTCGGTTGATGTGTCCGCGCGCCTGTTCGCCGGTCCGGAAGAAGAGCGCATGCTCGAAGGCGTCGCCCCGGGTCTGGAACTGGTCAAGGACTATGGCTATGTGACGATCATCGCGAAGCCGCTGTTCTGGCTGCTCGAAAAGATCCACAGCTATGTCGGCAACTGGGGCTGGTCGATCATGCTGCTCACGCTGCTGATCAAGGCCGTGTTCTTCCCGCTGTCGGCCGCAAGCTACAAGTCGATGGCGCGCATGAAGGCGATCACGCCGCGCATGCAAGCCCTGCGCGAACGCTTCAAGGGCGATCCGCAGAAGATGAACTCGGCGCTGATGGAGCTGTACAAGACCGAGAAGGTCAATCCGTTCGGCGGCTGTCTGCCGGTCGTGATTCAGATTCCGGTGTTCATCTCGCTGTACTGGGTGCTGCTGTCGTCGGTTGAAATGCGCGGCGCGCCGTGGATTCTCTGGATTCACGATCTGTCGCAACAGGATCCGTTCTTCATCCTGCCGGTGCTGATGGCCGTCTCGATGTTCCTGCAGACCAAGCTGAACCCGACGCCGCCGGACCCGGTTCAAGCCAAGATGATGATGTTCATGCCGATCGCGTTCTCGGTGATGTTCTTCTTCTTCCCGGCCGGTCTGGTGCTGTATTACGTGGTGAACAACGTGCTGTCGATCGCCCAGCAGTACTACATCACGCGGATGATGGGTCAGTCGAAGACGAAAGCGGCCTGATTGATGTCTTGCCTGCGGCGGGCGGCGGTAGCGCCCGCTGGCTGACAGGCAGAAGCAGAAGCTGGCTGTAAAGAAGCCGCCCGGTTTGCGCCGGGCGGCTTTTTTTATGACTCGGCCGATGGGCCCTTATCTTTCGATGCGTCTTCAGGCGCGGCGCCGGCTTCCTGTTGCGTGCCGCCGTCAAATTCAGTGATCAGTTCTTCCACCAGATTGCGCTGCTTCGGCGACAAACCCGCGAACCGGTTAGCCATCTGCGTAACCAGCTCGATCGTTTCTGGCGTCATCGGATATTTCTCGCCACGGGCAAGCGGTTTAGTCTTGCCGGACGGCGCGGGCCCATAGTGCAGCCAGTGAACGTCCTTTTGCAGCCACGTCGCTAAAACCTGCAACTTATCGCGCTTTGGAATCGTCGTACCCGCGAGCCATTTGTGCGCGGTTTGCGGTGAGACGGCAGGGCCACTGCTATAAAGCAGATTGAATTCCCTGGCCAAATCAGTCCCACCCTTAATATCTTTGGGGAGTGAGTCTTTCAGCCGTTTGGCGAAAGCTGCTTTTTCTTTGGAGGTCGGCATGGGCCCGATTGTGCAATTCGGCGCATAATCAGTGGACAACCAAACACGCAACTTTATAGCTCTAATAAGCTATTTTTAGCCTGAAATCGCCACCTAATAACGCGTTTCGCGATTTCTTCGATTACCATCTTTTCCTTGTGCAGAGCGCGTTTTAGGCATTCTGCTGCGTCGATTAGTCGCAAATTCATCTTAGGCTATCTTAGCTTGTGCGAGATAAATCCTTATTTGTCTTATGAAACTCGGGCCGCACCAGGAATCAGGCCCTGATCCAGAGCCAGAGAATGCTCCGCGTTACAATGCCCGGCGCCCGCTCCTGCGCATTCAATCCCTTCTGATAGCCTCGCTCCCATGCTCTCCACCGATTCCGATCCGATCGTCGCCATTGCCACCGCACCCGGCCGAGGCGGAATCGGGGTCGTGCGGATTTCGTGTGGCCGTGCCGGGGAAGCCGCCGCACAACCGCTGATGCAAGCCCTCACGGGCCAGGCGCTGGCGCCGCGTCACGCGAGCTATGTGCCGTTCCTCGACGACGCCGGCAACGCGCTCGACCGCGGCATCGCGCTGTACTTCCCCGCGCCGCACTCTTACACCGGCGAGCATGTGGTCGAGCTGCAAGGCCACGGCGGTCCGGTCGTGCTGCAACTGGTGCTGCAGCGGTGCATCGACGCCGGCCGAGCGTTCGGTCTGCGTCTGGCCGAGCCGGGCGAATTCACGCGGCGCGCGTTTCTCAACGACAAGCTGGATCTGGCGCAAGCGGAGGCCGTCGCCGATCTGATCGAGGCCAGCACCGAGGCCGCCGCACGCTCGGCGGGCCGCTCGCTCGACGGCGCGTTTTCGCGCGACATCCATGCGTTGGTCGAAGAGGTCATCACGCTGCGGATGCTGGTCGAAGCGACGCTCGATTTCCCGGAAGAAGAAATCGACTTTCTCGAAGCCGCCGACGCCCGCGGCAAGCTCGCGCGGATCCGCGAGCGCCTCGCGCACGTGTTGAGCGAAGCGCGCCAGGGCGCGTTGCTGCGCGAGGGTTTGTCGGTGGTGCTGGCGGGACAGCCGAACGTCGGCAAGTCGTCGCTGCTGAACGCGCTCGCCGGCGCGGAGCTGGCCATCGTCACGCCGATCGCCGGCACGACGCGCGACAAAGTCGCGCAAACGATCCAGATCGAAGGCATTCCGCTGCATGTGATCGACACGGCCGGCCTGCGCGATACGGAAGATGAAGTGGAAAAGATCGGCATTGCGCGCACGTGGAGCGAGATCGAACGCGCGGACGTCGTGCTGCATCTGCTCGATGCGCGAACCGGCATGACCGCCGAAGACGGAACGATCGCTGGCCGTTTCCCGAGCGGTGTGCCGGTGGTGCGCGTGCTGAACAAGACGGATCTGACCGGGCTCGCGCCGACCGTGACACCGCTGGACGCGGATCTGGATCTCAGCGAAGTACGGCTGTCGGCGAAACAGGGCGATGGTGTTGCGTTGCTGCGCGAGGAATTGCTGCGCATCGCCGGTTGGCAGGCCGGCGCGGAGAGCGTCTACCTCGCGCGCGAGCGGCATCTGATTGCGCTGCGCGCGGCCCAGGAACATCTGGCGACGGCTGCGGCGCACGCCGATCAGAATGCTCAAGCGCTGGATCTGTTCGCCGAGGAACTGCGGCTCGCGCAGGACCAACTGAACTCGATCACCGGGGAATTCAGCTCGGACGACCTGCTCGGAGTGATTTTCAGCAGGTTTTGTATCGGCAAATAACCTGTTGCCAAGCGACGCCAAAGCTCCACAAGTCAGGCCGTCTAAAAGACTTATACCATCTGAGTTTTCCTCCAACTTTCACCAAGCTTCCGTAATAAACAGCAACGAGCTCTTGGCACACAAAAGCGGACTCCCCGAAATCGCGTGTGCCACAGACAACCCTGATCCGCAGCCAACCCCTGTACAAAAACACAGTATATGAGTCTACAATGACCCGCAACTGTCGCCAAGCTATGGCAACCCAACATATCGCATGACGAGGCAGGAGCCGCCTATGTTGAATAGCAAGCCCATCACAGCGCTGCACCACCACACATTCGAGAGCATTAAACAGGTAACCGAGGACGGCGCAGAGTTTTGGTTCGCGCGAGACCTTGCGCCTCTGCTTGACTACCCTCAGTGGCGCAACTTTGTGCCGGTGCTGGAGAGGGCGCGTGAAGCCTGTCGCCAAAGTGAACAACAGGTGGAATACCATTTTGCGGACATTCGCAAAATGGTCGAGATCGGCTCCCGTGCACAAACCCAGACTGAAGAAAAGCTGCGGCGCGAGGCGGTCAAGGGTAAGCAGCACGCTAACCAGACGCACTTCGAGGTTGGCAGCAAGGTGCGCCAGACGATCCAGGAGCTTGGCGGAACCATGCCCGAAAATCTGCCGACTCCGGAAACAAGCATCAAGCAGGTTGAGCAAGCGCAGAAGAAGCTGAAGAAATGAAACCCGGCCTTGATGGCTGACGATCAAACCGCGCCCACATCGAACCAACCGCCGAACCCGGCTTCGCTTGAGCGCCAGTCCGCGATGCGCGTTACCCAGCGCGGTACGCACGGAAACTCTAGTCATTCCTTTGGTACACAAAAGACAGCCGGTCTAAAATCACCGCTGCCCGCGCATCACCGATCCCCCATGCCCAAACTAGCCGCCCCCCTCTCCGAATCGCAGATTCGCGCGCTCGAACCGCGCGCCACCCGGTATTGCGTCGCAGACGGCAACGGCCTCGTCATCGAAATCATGACGACGGGCACCAAGGTCTGGCGCTTCCGCTACTCACTGAACGGCAAGCGCCAGCCGCTCGTCACGATCGGCGACTACCGGATGATTTCGCTGCGGGTCGCGCGCGCCAAGGCGCAGAAGTACGCCGACATGGTCGCGAGCGGCGCCTCGCCGGTGGCGACGGCGCGCCGCGACCGCGGTGTGGAGAGCAAGGTCGAGGTGCTGCGCGAGGGCGCGGAGCTCTATCTCGCGACGGAGATGGCCGGCAAGTCGGCGGAGTATCAACGCACCACGCGGCGCGCGCTCGAAAAAGATGTTCTCCCCGCCATTGGCGCGAAGCCGATCAAAGCCGTAACGGACGACGACATCCGCGCAATATGCGATCAGATCAAAAGCCGCGGCTCGCCCAAAATGGCGCTGCACACGCGCAACGCGGTCAAGCGGCTCTATGAGTACCTGATCGCCAGGCAATTCGCTACGGCCAATCCGGCGGAACTCATCCCGGCCCGCTTCATCGCGACGCCGGACAGCCGCACCCGCGTGCTCGCGCCAGACGAAATGGGCACCATGCTGCGGGCGATCTATGCATCGAACATTCGACGTCCATTGAAATTGGCTTTGCACCTGCTCGTGCTGACGATGGTGCGGAAATCGGACATCGTCGAGGCCGCCTGGTCCGAATTCAACCTCAACGCAGCGCGCTGGACGATCCCCGCCGCGCGGATGAACAAGGGCCGCGAGCATGTGGTGTATCTCTCGCATCAGGCGGTCGCCCTGCTCCGCGAGCTTCAGGACACGAAGACCAGCCGGAATTTCGTATTCCCGAGCGTGAGGGGCGACGATCGGCCGATCGCCAAAAGTACACTCAACCAGGCCGTCAAATCGCTCGGACTCGACGCGGAGCATTTCGTCCTACATGACTTTCGACGTACCGCCGCGACCCACTTGCGCGAAATGGGGCAGCCTTCGGACGCGATTGAAAATGCGCTGGCGCATACCGTCAAAGACATCCCGGGCGGAGACGGCCACACTGAGCATGCCGCGGAACGGCGTCGAACCTTGCAACTGTGGGCGGATTTTGTCGACGCCCAGATCGAGAGCAGCCGACAACACGTGTTCGCCTAAGTACGGGAAGTGCGGCAGGTGTCGCAAACGCTTCAGGGGCAGGTATCTGGCCCGTTGCCTCAGTGCGCTTCGGCATCGGCCAGCGGTACGTTTGATGGTACACAGTTAAATAAACGTCATCCACAAACACCTGTCTAGAAAAAGAAAACCAACTTATTCACTAGGTTCTCAGTCGCCCTGCGTCGCGCCCCGCCAGCCCATTCACATCGATCCCGCCGTGCGGCCAGCCACCCCACCAAAGCGTCCTTTTTTCCCGCCGTTCATCGCCTAAACTAAAGCATCCATGCACGTCGGGACGGAGGCTCGCATGTCTGAATCATTAATGGCTTATTTGTTGGGACCTTTGGTAATGCTGGTAGTCGGTGTGGCTATCTGGGCCGCGTCCCACTATCGCCAGAAGACGAAGCCGGAGCGCCTCGAGCGCTGGCTCGACACGCACTATGCGGAGTGGTTGCACCATAAGCACTGATTAGAGACATCCAACAAGACAAGGCCGTCGCACCTGCGACGGCCTTTTTCTCTGGTGCGCGCGAGCATCCAGGCTGCGCGCGCCAGCGCACGTCACTGGCCAGATTTACCAGCCCGGTTGAGGCTGCTGCGGATACTCATATTGTCCGGGCGGCGGCGCACCGCACGCGACGTATGCGCGCTGGTACTGGTCATAGCAGTATCCCGGCGGCGGCCCCGCATACACGGGGGCCGGCTGATACACCGGCTGCGCATAGACCGGCTGCTGGTAAGCAACCACCGGCGCCGGATTCAACGCGGACGTCACCACCGCGCCCAGCACGGCACCACCGATCAGCGCACCGACCACATCCCCGCCATTGCCATGAGCCGACGCCTGACCCGCTACGCTCAGGCTCCCAACCATCAACAACGCCACCGCAATCTTTTTCATGTTTCGCTCCCGCCGTTCAGGCATGGAGCAGATTGTGTAGGGCCCGTGCGGAAATAGATGCTGCAGTTGGTAACCGGGCATTACGGGTGTAACGCCGGGTGTGAGCAGGCGCCACATCGAACGCCATCCATTCCCACGATCAATGTAAAATTCGCCGCATGACCCGTCGGACAAATCCGACGACCCGCAAAGCTTTCCGATCCATCGACCCCGAGACCTACAAGTCGACATCGGGCGTCGAGACCAAACCAAAAAGTTAAGGGGCGTGCGCGTGAAACAATGGACCATCCGGCAACGGATTCTGTGCAGCTTCGGGATCGTGCTGATCGTGATGCTGGCAATGGCAACCGTCACTTTCGAGCAACTCGGCGGCATTGACCGCGACGCGAAGAGCCAGCAGCAGGACTCGATGCCCGGCCTCTACTACGCGACCGCCATGCGCGGGGCCTGGCTCGAGAACTACACCGTCACGCAACGTCTCATCTATGTCGACGCGGACCCCGATTCCGTCAAGCGCGACACCGCGCGCCTCGTAGAGACACAGCAAACGGAGCAAACGCTGCTCAACGATTACAGCGGGACCCTCTTCCGTCAGGACGACCGTGACATCTTCAACGGCTTCCGGCAGCAACACACGCAATACCTGCCGATCCAGGCGTCGCTGATGGCCGCCCTGCCGACCTCGAAAGAGAACGCCGTGCGCATCTTCAACACGCAGCTCACGCCGATCTGGGAAACCGGCCGGCTCTCCCTGCGCAAGCTGGTGGACGAAAACAAGACCTACGCTGACCAGTCCGCCGAGAGCATCCGCAACTCGGTGGAGACGACCCGTATCGTGCTGCTCGTGATGCTGCTGATCGCCGCCGTCGCCGCCTTGCTGGCCGGTTACTGGCTGCTGCGCGCGGTCACCACGCCGATGGCGAAGGTGCTGCAAGTCGTCGACATCATGCGCACGGGCGATCTCACGCAACGTCTGCAACTGAACCGCGCGGACGAAATCGGCGCGCTCGAAGCGGGTTTTAACCGCATGACCGACGAGCTCACCGCGCTGGTCGGCCAGGCGCAGAAGTCGGCGGTCCAGGTCACCACGTCGGTGACGGAAATCGCCGCGACCTCGCGCGAGCAGCAAGCCACCGCGAACGAAACCGCGGCGACCACCACCGAGATCGGCGCCACGTCGCGCGAAATCTTCGCGACCTCGCGCGATCTGCTGCGCACGATGAACGAGGTCTCCGAAGTGGCCGGCCAATCGGCGGCGCTCGCCGGCACCGGCCACGCCGGTCTCGCCCGCATGGAAGACACCATGCGCCTCGTGATGGAAGCGGCCGGCTCGGTCAATGCGAAGCTCGCGATCCTCAACGAGAAAGCCAGCAACATCAACCAGGTCGTTGCCACCATCACCAAGGTCGCGGATCAAACCAACCTGCTCTCGCTGAACGCGGCGATCGAAGCAGAAAAGGCCGGCGAATACGGCCGCGGCTTCGCGGTCGTGGCAACCGAAATTCGCCGCCTCGCCGATCAAACCGCCGTGGCGACCTACGACATCGAACAGATGGTCAAGGAGATCCAGTCGGCGGTAGCCGCGGGCGTGATGGGCATGGACAAGTTCTCCGAAGAAGTGCGGCGCGGCATGCTCGACGTGCAGAACGTGGGCGGCCATCTCACACAGATCATCCAGCAGGTGCAGGCGCTCGCGCCGCGCTTCTCGATGGTCAACGAGGGCATGCAGACGCAGGCCACCGGCGCCGAGCAGATTACCCAGGCACTGACGCAGCTCTCGGAGGCCGCGCAGCAGACGGCGGAATCGCTGCGCCAGTCGACCCAGGCCATCGACGATCTGACCCACGTCGCCAATAATCTGCGCACCGGCGTGTCGCGCTTCAAGGTGGTGGCCTGACGCGCCGCGGCGGGCTCGTTCAGACACGCACGTTGAAGCAAACCGCCCGCACGCCACACCATCCACTCCACCCAAGCTCACGCCGATGCTCTTCATCCTCTTCACGCTCGATAGCGAACGCTACGTGATCGACGCGACGCAGGTGGAGCGTCTGATGCCGCTCACGCCGCAGTCGCCGCCCAAGACGATTCCCGGCGCGCCGTCGTGGGTCGCGGGCGTGCTCGATCACGAAGGCGCGCCGTTGCCGGTGATCGATCTGCCCGCGCTCGCGCTCGGCCGCCCCGCCGCGCAGTTGATGTCGACGCGCGTCGTGCTGGTGCGCTATCCCCATGCGGGCACCGTGCGCTTGCTCGCGCTCCTGCTCGAAGGCGCAACGCGCACCATCCGCCTGAGCGTCGACGCGTTTCACGATGCCGGCATCGACACGCCGCACGCGCGCTATCTGGGTCCGGTCGCGAGCGAAGCAGGCGGTCTGGTGCAATGGATTCGCGTCGAGCATCTGCTGCCCGACGCCGTCAAAGCCCTGCTGTTTCCCGAGGCGCACGCATGAACGCGCATCACGACAACGCGCCGCTTTATCGATGCTTCGTCGATCTGCTGCATCGAACCATCGGGCTCGATGCTGCCTCGCTCGGTCATAACGCGATCGAGCGAGCAATCGATCAGCGCGCTGCCGCCTGGTGCGCGAACGGTCACGCCAGCGCCACGCTCGCCGACTACTGGGACGCAGCGCAGGCATCGCCCGCCATCGTGCAGGCGCTGGTGGAAACGGTGGTGGTGCCGGAGACCTGGTTTTATCGCGACGCCGATGCGTTCAGAGCGCTCGCGCGTCTCGCGCACGAACGCCTTGACGAGCGCGGCACCGCGCTGCCGTTGCGGATTCTGAGCCTGCCCTGCTCGACCGGCGAAGAACCGTACACAATCGCGATGACGCTGCTCGACGCCGGCATCGGCGCCGCGCACATGCGCATCGACGCAATGGATATCAGCGAACGCTCGCTGGCCGTCGCGCAGCGCGCCGTGTACAGCCGCAACTCGTTTCGCGGCAATGCGTTTCCGTTTCGCGACGCCCACTTCACGCGTACAGAAGACGGCTGGCGCCTCGCGCCGCGCATCGTCGACGCGGTCCGGTTTTCGCGCGCCAACCTGATGCAACTCGATGCCACGGCGCTCGGCGTCTACGACTTCGTGTTCTGCCGCAACGTGCTGATTTACTTCGGCCGCGACGCACAACAGGCAGCCTTGCATGCGCTCAACGACGTGCTGGCCGAAAACGGCACACTGTTCGTCGGACCTGCGGAAACGGGGCTGCTGATGCGTCATGGCATGCAGTCGGCGAAGATTCCCCTGGCGTTCGCGTTCCACCGCGCCGCGCCCGCTGAAGCGCAGCTTGGCGGCGGGCACACCGCGCCGCTCGCCAGCGCCGCCGCACTCGCAATGACGCATTCGCCGGTGCCCGCGCTCGCGCCGCCGCAAGTGTTCTCAGCGGAGCCTTTCGCGTGGCCCGATCCGGTGGCGCGCACGTCGTTCAGCGCTGGCTCAACGCACTCGCCGTTGAACGGAATTTCTCCGCACACGCCGTTGGATGGTATTTCGCAGCACACGCCGTCGGATGGTATTTCGCAGCACACGCAGTCGAATGACGTTTCGCAGCACAAGCCATTGAACGGTATTTCGCAGCGCACGCCGAAACCGTCCGGGACCGTTCCGCAGCTGCACGACCTGACGAAGCCGCAGATCACCTCGCCGACCAACACCGCACGCAACACGCTGCAAGCCGCGCATGCGCTGGCCGATGCGGGCCGACTGACGGAAGCCGCGAACGCGATCAACGTCTATCTGGAACAGCACGCACCGCACGCCGAGGCGTTCTATCTGCTCGGTGTGCTAGCCGACGCCAGCGGCGATACGAACCTCGCACGCAGCCAGTATCGCAAAGCGCTCTATCTCGACCCGCAGCACGGCGAAGCGCTCGCGCATCTGGCGACGCTGCTGGAACTCGAAGGCGATCGCCACGGCGCGCGTCTGTTGATGGAGCGCGCATTGCGCGCACAGGGAGCGCAACGTGGTTGAGGACCGCACGGTGACCTTCGACGATTGCTGGAACCGCATCGGCGTACGCGGCGATTCGTCGTGCGAACGGCTGGCCGAATACGTGCGCTGTCTGAATTGCCCGGTGTTCGAAACGGCCGCGGCCAAATTGCTGGAGCGGCCGATTACGCTCGTGGATCTCTCGCAGCATGATGCCGACACGCCGGCGCTACAGCGACGACATGATCCTCAAGGAGCGAGTGAGTCGTTCCTCATCTTCCGTATCGGCGGCGAATGGCTCGCCCTGCCGACGCCGATCTTCAAGCGAATCGTGCAGACGCGGCCGATTCATACGTTGCCGCACCGGCAGCATCGCGCGGTGCTGGGCGTGGTGAATGTGCAGGGCGACTTGCTGGTATGCCTGTCGCTTGCGCATCTGCTGGGTTTCGAGGCCGACACCAGCGCGGACAATGATCAAACGCGTCACGAACTGCCGCGTTTGCTGGTGGTTTCGCGCGCCGACGAGCACGCGGTGTTGCCCGTCGATCAGGTCGACGGCGTGCATCGGATCGCGCTCTCCACCTTTCGCCCGCCGCCCGCGACGCTCTCGCACGCGGCTGCTGCGCATACGCGCGCCGTGGCCCCGTGGCGCGGCATGACGGTCGGCCTGCTCGACGCCGACGCATTGTTCGATACCTTGAACCGGAGTCTCGGATGACCGACGACCCGCGCCGCCCGTCGCTGATCGATCTCTTCCGCGAAGAAGCGCGGACCCAGGCCCGTGTGCTCAACGACGGCCTGCTCACCCTCGACCGCGCACCACGCGACGCCGCCGCACTCGAAGCCTGCATGCGCGCCGCTCATTCGCTGAAGGGCGCGGCGCGTATCGTCGGTGTGCAGGTCGGTGTCGAACTCGCCCACGCGATGGAAGATTGCTTCGTCGCAGCGCAGGAAGGGCGCGCGTCGCTCGACGCCGCCTGGATCGATGAGTTGCTGCGCGGTGTCGATATCGTTGCGCGCATCGGCAATGACGAGGACGAGTCGGCGCGTGACGCGGTCAGCGCGTGCGTGGCGTCGTTGCAAGCGCGTATGGCGCGTGTCGTGCCGCATGGGGCGGCAGTGCGGCAGGCTGCTGCTATGCCTGCCGCGAGTCTTGCGCGCGTCGCCGGGCCTGCATCTGCATCCAGCGTAGCCGCCAAACCGCGCACCGCATCCGCCGACGCTGACCATGACGCCGCATTCAATCTGCTAGCCCACGCCCTGCGCGCCGAAGCGACGCCCGCCTCAGCCGCACCGGCCAGCACGACTGCGGGTGGGTCCAAGTCCGCCTCTGCAATTCAATCTGCTTCTGCAAGCGCCTCGGCGTCCGACTCTGCAACCCCACCGCCTCCTGCAAGCGCCTCGGCGTCCGACTCTGCAACCCCACCGCCTCCTGCAAGCACCTCAGCGTCCGACTCTGCAACCCCACCGGCTCCTGCAAGCGCCTCTGCGCCCGACTCCGCAACCCCACCGGCTCCTGCAAGTGCCTCTGCGTCCGACTCCGCAACCCCACCGGCTCCTGCAAGTGCCTCTGCGTCGTCGGCCGCAACCGCATCCACCTCGACCGAAACAAGCCGCCAAGCAACAGACCCCGGCCGCATGCTGCGCGTACGCGCCGACAACCTCGACCGCCTGCTCTCCTTATCCGGCGAGTCGCTGGTCGAATCGCGCTGGCTCAAACCCTTCGCGCAGTCGATGCTGCGCGTCAAGCGCGTCCAACGTGACGGCTCGCGCGCGCTCGATCAGTTGCACGAAACGCTCGCCGACCTGAAGCTCGACCCGCGCGCGCACGCCGCGCTCGAAGAATTGCGCCGCCTCGCCGCGGAATCGCAGCATCTGCTCGCCGAGCGTCTGGCCGATCTGGAGAGCTTCGACCGCCGCTCGACGCATCTGTCGCAGCAGCTCTACGACGCCGCGCTGCAATGCCGGATGCGCCCCTTCGGCGACGGCACCAGCGGTCTCGCGCGCATGGTGCGCGACGTCGCGCGCGCGCTCGGCAAGAAGGTGCGCTGGCAACTGGTCGGCGAATCGACTCAGGTGGACCGCGACATCCTCGATCTGCTCGAAGCGCCGCTCGGCCACCTGCTGCGCAACGCGATCGACCACGGCATCGAAGCGCCTGCGGTCCGTCTCGCGCACGGCAAGTCCGAAGAAGGCACACTTACGCTCGACGCGCGCCACACCGCCGGCGCGCTGCTCATCACCGTCACCGACGACGGTGCGGGCATCGACCTCGACGCATTGCGCGCGTCGATCGTCCGCAAAAAACTGGCGAGCGCTGAAACGGCCGCGCGCCTGTCCGAGGCCGAACTGCTCGAATTCCTGTTCCTGCCCGGCTTCTCGCTGCGCGATCAGGTCACTGAGGTCTCGGGCCGCGGTATCGGACTCGACGCGGTATACGACGTCGTCAAGCGGGTACGCGGCACGGTGCGCATCACGAATGACCCCGGCGTCGGCACGCGTGTGCAGTTGCAACTGCCGCTCACGCTCTCGGTGATCCGCAGCCTGCTCGTCGAAGTCGCGGGTGAGCCGTACGCGGTGCCGCTCGCGCATGTGAACCGCACGCTGCACGTGAGCCGCGCGGAGATCGAATTGCTCGAAGGCCATCAGCACATTGCCTTCGACGGCCACCGCATTGGCGTCGTCACCGCGCATCAGATTCTCGACACTGCGCCGCCCGCCAACGAAGGCGATACCGTCAGCCTGATCGTGATCGGCGACGGTGAAGAAACCTACGGCGTGGTGGTCGATCGCTTTCTCGGCGAGCGGATGCTGGTCGTGCAGCCACTCGACCCGCGGCTCGGCAAGATCCGGAACATCACCGCGGGTGCGCTGATGGAAAATGGCGACCCCGTGCTGATCGCGGATGTCGACGACTGGCTGCGCTCGGTCGAACGGCTCGTGGCGGGCGGCGATCTGAAACACACCCAGCACGGCACTGCCCTCGCTGCCCGGCGCGTCACGCGGCGCGTGCTGGTGGTCGACGATTCGCTCACCGTGCGCGAGCTCGAACGCAAACTGCTGGCGACGCGCGGCTACGACGTGACGATCGCCGTCGACGGCATGGACGGCTGGAACGCGGTGCGCGGCGAGCGCTTCGACCTCGTGATTACCGACATCGATATGCCGCGCATGGACGGCATCGAGCTCGTCACACTCATCAAACGCGATCCGCAACTGCAGTCGCTGCCGGTGATGATCGTCTCGTACAAGGATCGTGAAGAAGATCGCCGCGCCGGCCTGAACGCGGGGGCGGATTACTATCTGGCGAAAGGCAGTTTCCATGACGAAGCATTGCTCGATGCAGTGCGCGATCTGATCGGCGAAGCTTACGGTTAAACCCACGGGTAAAACGGATGAAAATCGGAATCGTCAATGACCTGCCGCTTGCCGTCGAAGCACTGCGCCGCGCGCTTGCCGCGCGTCACGACTACGAGGTGCTGTGGGTCGCGCAGGACGGCCAGCAAGCGGTCGATTTCTGCACCGCGCAGCGGCCCGACATCGTGCTGATGGACCTGGTGATGCCGAACGTCGACGGCATCGAAGCCACACGCCGCATCATGGCGAAGGCGCCGTGCGCGATTCTGATCGTCACCGTCGACGTGGGCGCGAACGCGTGGCGCGTCTACGAAGCGATGGGCGCGGGCGCGCTCGATGCGGTGGACACGCCCTCGCTGAGCGGTCCGGACGCGCACAAGAGCATCGCCACCCTGATCGCGAAGATCGACCGCATCGCCGCACTCGTCACGGAGCGCAGTGCGCCGGGCGCAGCGGCGGCGGCGGGACCGAAAAGCGCGACGAATCGCGACACGCCGCTGGTGGCGATCGGCGCTTCGGCGGGCGGCCCGGCAGCGCTTGCCACCCTGCTCGCCGGCTTGCCGAAGGATTTCGCGGCGGCCATCGTCATCGTCCAGCACGTCGACGCGGCTTTCGCTGCCGGCATGGCCGACTGGCTGAACCAGCAGTCGGCGCTGCCGGTGCGGATCGCCGGCGAAGGCGACCGGCCGCAAGCAGGCATCGTCCTGCTCGCCGCCACCGACGATCATCTGCACCTGAAATTGCCCAACGTGCTCGGCTACACGAAGGTGCCGGCCGAAACGCCCTACCGGCCTTCCGTCGACGTGTTTTTTCACAGTATCGTGGCACGCTGGCCGGCGCGGGCGATCGGCGTGCTGCTGACCGGCATGGGCCGCGACGGCGCGATCGGACTCAAGGCGATGCGCACCAAGGGCTACCACACGATCGCGCAGGACGAGGCGACCTGCGCCGTGTACGGCATGCCGAAGGCGGCGGCGGCGCTCGGCGCCGCCGCCGCGATCCTGCCTCTGCCCCGTATTGCCGCTGCGCTCGCCGCCGCCGTCGACGCACGTTGAGGCCAGGCAGGCGCACACTAGCCCGCTACGATTTATTGACATTCATTCTGGCTGACCAACATGGACACTTCCAAACCGCATCAGAACGCCACCGCGCCGGACCTCGCAGAACACGACGCGAACGCGCAGGCGTACGCGGAGGACGCGCCCAACAGCGCCATCGACGACGCATTGGCGCGCATCCTCGGCAATCCGCCCGCAGCCGAGTGCCCGATCATGGTGTTGCTGGTCGACGATCAGGCGATCATCGCCGAGGCGATCCTCCAGGCGCTGGCCGGCGAAGGGAGCGTCGACTTTCACTACTGCGCGTTCCCTGAGGAGGCGGTGCGCTGCGCGGAGGAAACCCGCGCGACGGTAATCCTGCAAGACCTCGTGATGCCAGGCACCGACGGCCTCACCCTGGTGCGGCAATACCGGCAGAATCCGGCGACGCGCGATATTCCGATCATCGTGCTGTCGACCAAGGAAGAGCCGCTGGTGAAAAGCGCGGCCTTCGCTGCGGGCGCCAACGACTACCTCGTGAAGCTGCCGGATCGCATCGAACTGATCGCGCGGATTCGCTATCACTCGCGCTCGTATCTGAACCTGCTGCAGCGCGACGAGGCCTATCAGGCCTTGCGCCAGTCGCAACAACAGTTGCTCGCGACCAATCTGGAACTGCAGCGGCTCACCCATTCGGACGGTTTGACGGGTTTGTCGAATCGCCGTTACCTCGATCAGTACCTGGCCGCCGAATGGCGTCGCGGCACGCGCGACAAGACCGGCCTCGGCTTTCTCATGATCGATGTGGATAACTTCAAGGCTTACAACGACACCTACGGGCACGTCGCCGGCGACGAAGTGCTGAAACGCGTCGCGCACACCATCGAGTCGTGCCTGGGGCGTTCGCCGGATCTCGCGGCACGGTTTGGCGGTGAAGAGTTTGCGGTGGTGTTGCCGGGCGCGTCGGCGGGTGGCTTGCGCTTGCTCGCCGAAAAGATGCGCCTTGCAATCGAAGCGCTCGCCATCCCACATGCCGGTTCGACGAGTGGTGTCGTGACGATCAGCATCGGCGCGGCGACGATCGTGCCGTCCGCAGCCGAACCGGTGACGACGGTGATCGAAGCCGCCGATGTCGGACTGTATCGGGCGAAGCGGGATGGCAAGAATCAGGTGGCGATGAGCGGCTGAAGCGTTGTCAAACGGCGGCGCCCAGGTCCGCTTCGCCACGATTTCCGGCCCCGCCTGATGCTAAACGCGCACCAGGCGGCCACAAGCGCTCACCAAGCCGCGGCTGATCCGCGTGTATAACGCCCGGCCGGCATCCATAAACCCGGCAACTACCGCCGCCGTCAGGCGCGTCAGCGCCGTCGCGTTCGGGTCGATCATGCTTTTGAGTTGATCCACGTCAGAATCGATCAGCAAATCCATTGCATCGACGTTTCTCCGCAGCGATCAAACGCGCCGCGCGCGCGTTGTAACAGCGCGTTGTAACAGAGGTAGTGGACAATATCGCCGACAGCATCTCGACTTTGAACCGTACGGCAACTTAGAGGACGCGTGATGAACTACGACGACAGCAATCCCTTCGCGAAGATTCTGCGTGGGGAACTACCCTGCATCAAAGTGGCGGAAAGCGATGCGGCGCTGGCCTTCATGGATCTGATGCCCCAAGCCGATGGGCACGTGCTGGTCGTGCCGAAGGAAGCCGCGATCGAGATTTTCGATTTATCAGATGAATCGACGGTGGCCTGCATGCGCATGACGCAGAAGCTCGCCATCGCCGTTCGCGCGGCCTTGCGCCCCGACGGCGTCTTCATCGGACAATTCAACGGCGCCGCGGCGGGACAAACGGTACCGCATGTGCATTTTCATGTGATCCCACGCTGGGAAGGACAGCCGCTGCGCATGCATGCGCGCGAGGTCGCCGATGCGGCCACGCTCGAAGCGCTGGCCAAGCGCATTCGAGACCATTGGCGCGCCCACTGACACCGGATGCGGCGCAACTGGTCACGCCCCGTAATATGTGTAAAGGCCGGTGAAATCAACCCCACGCGCTGTGCGGCTAGACTGGCGCCTGCCTTGTACCCACAAGGCATTGAGTGTGGATTTCTTTTTGGCCTGCCCGAAACGGCAGGCTTTTTTATTTGCGGCTCTTTTGCGGATCCAATTCTCGAACCGCCCTTGCCTCGCAACGACGCTTGCAGCGCTATGACGCATGCGGCCGGCCAACGCGACTCGAACGACTCAAACCCGATGCCGCGAGCGGCGCAGCGGATGCCGCCAGTCGATATGGCGAGGTTTCCCAGGTTCAAGATCGATCTCATGCAGATGCCGATGCTCCTGCCATAATTCGTCAGAAAAAAGGAACGCGACGATTAGCAGCGGGATGACCAGAAAGGCGCCTAATATCAATTGCTCGATCACGGTAGCCTCCATCGCAAGAGCATGATTTCATTGTAGAGCACCGCTTGTGCCCACACGGTGCAGTGCCTCTCACAAATTTGCGATCGCCGGTCTGCGACAATGCGAGGCCTCGCCCTCGCTGGACCCGCAGGAAGTTTTTCGGCAATGGCCGCTGTCACAATGCGTTGCGCATGTGCATGTTCCAGTCCGAGTTCTTCGAGGGCAATCAACACGGCTGAGTGACCTCAAGTCATGTCGTGTCGTCCAGGGACGCCATGCAGCGTCGCCTGGAGCACCTGGCACCGTTTATCTTCTGCACGTATACCGTTATTTCGCGATTTCTGATTAGTCGGGCGAATGACTTTGTGTGCATTGCACCAAATGCATCCGTGCATTGTATTAATTCACTTAATTTGTGCCTCTCGTTTACGCCAATACGCACCGCAAAGCTTTACTGGTTAAAGCGATGCGGCCCGCGTGTCTTTTAGTTATCCGTTTCAATCCGCCCTGTTTAAGCTGCTGCCCAAGGTTTAAGCGGGTGCGGCAGATGGTGCGACAATTCGCCGCTGTTGCGACCGCACACAAGATGTGCTTGTCGTTCTCTCGCATTCTCCTAGAGTGCGAGATGCGGGTTCGACGTTAAAGTTAAATACATAGCTAACCTGAGTATTAACCCGCACCGGAGGAAAATATGAAAATGCGAATCGCCCTTCTTTGCGCCATTGCGGGTTTGGCTGCCGCTTCTGTTCAGGCGCAAGACTCCATGGTCAAGCCGCAGCAAACCATCCAGTTCAAGGCCAATGCGTACGGCTGCCTGTCGAAGGATAAACTCGACGCCGCCGATCTGCATGCGCTAGCCGGTGAGCAGCAAAAGATGCAGGAATTCTTCTCCGGGTATCAGTGTGTCTCAACGCCGGAGAACTCGAGTTTCCGCGTTGTGCGCGTGGTCGGACACGATGTCGAATTCGTGAACGCCGCCAATAGCGATACGCAAGGCCTCTGGGCAAACGATCGATTCATCAAGCAATAAGCTGTACGCCAACGCTCCGGTGGAACACCGGGGTTTGACGGGTTTTGATTTACGCCATCAATCCTCTGACTTGAAGCCAGAGGCTGTGAACCTGCGAGTTATAAAACGGCTGGGCTTTACGCGCCCGGCCGCTTTTATTTCCGCTCGTTTTTTCCATGATGCGAAGCAGATAAATAAAGCCGATGCGGGCTTTCGATCCGCATCGGCAATACGCCTTCTCGCAAAGCGCAGGGAAAAACGTCCCTCCGTTCAAACGGCGATCAATGCGAGTCGCGCGGCACCGGCGCGCCGCTCGATCCAACCAGAAAGTCGAGATCCGCGCCCTGGTCCGCTTGCAGCACGTGTTCGACGTAGAGCTTGTAGTAACCGCGCGCCGGCGTCGCAGGCGGCTGCCACGCGGCGCGGCCATCGGAAATACGCACCATGTCCGTAATGCCTTTTTGCAGCACCTTCTTCGGCAACGGCATGTTGCCGACTTCCGCAAAGCCCGGATAACCCTTCGGCCCCGCACCCTTGAGCACCATGATGCAGTGGTCGTCGATGTCGAGCGATTCGTCGTCGATCTTCGCGTGCAATTCCTTGATGTTCTCGAATACCACAGCACGTCCGCGATGCTTCAGCAGATGCGGTGTCGCCGCCGAAGGCTTGATCACCGCGCCGTTCGGCGCCAGGTTGCCCTTGAGCACCGCAATGCCGGCCTTCGGCTTGAACGGCTCGGCGAGTTCGCGAAAATGCGCGTTGCAAGGCGTCAGTTCGGACCATGTATTGCAGATGTATCAGGAAGCTCAGAAAGTCCCCGAATGGTATGAGCCGCCCCGATAACTTTCCAATCCCTTTTTCGGCCATCCAGATATCAATTTCGATATGCGACCATGGCGATCGCCAGCGTGAAAAAATGTTATCCCCAGTTACAAATCTGGGCGGAAGTCGAAACGTCAGACATGATGCTGCCGAAGCTCGCCGAAGGCGAACTGGACATCATGATCGGCCGGGTATTGGAGCGGCAAAACCCGTTCAGGACCGAGGTCCGCTACGAACCGCTCGTCGACGAGCCGCCGTGCGTGGTGGCGCGTCCCGGCCATCCTTTCGAAAATGAAACAGGTTTGACACTGCGCGGAATCGTCAACGCGAGCTGGGTTTTGCACCCGCCTGGTAGCGTCTTGCGCCATCGCTTTGATCTGATGTTTTCGCAGATCGGACTGAATCCGCCGCAAAACGTAGTCAATACCAACAATTTTCTGGCGATTTCGAGCTTATTGCTCCAAAGCGACATGTTGGCGGTTTTACCCGATGAAGTGGCGCGCCAGTACCAACAGTACGGTGTTCTCAAGCAGGTACCGATCGATTTACCGTGCAAAATGGATACATTCGGTATCATCACGCGGCCAGTCGCACCTGCTTTCGCTTGCGGCCTCCATCGTGCTCGAAGCCTTGCGGGAAGCCGCGGGCGAGGTCTACGGCAGCGCTTTCGAGCCGGCAGTGGC
Organism: Paraburkholderia sp. GAS348; assembly: GCF_050434205.1. Taxonomy (NCBI): domain Bacteria; kingdom Pseudomonadati; phylum Pseudomonadota; class Betaproteobacteria; order Burkholderiales; family Burkholderiaceae; genus Paraburkholderia; species Paraburkholderia sp. GAS348. The sequence goes on along the minus strand of NZ_JBNPVT010000010.1, from coordinate 136,769 downwards.
GCGATAAATGCTTCTCCCGTTGCGATAGTCGCAGTTGCAGCCGGCTTCGGCTCGGGAGGGACACGCGATGTACAACAAACACCGAACACGGCAACGCGCCGTCGACGACTCTTTTTCTGTTCGCTCCGGTGGAGCGAACGCCTGGTTTATTAACGGCATGGCTCTCAAATCGACGATTTACAAGGCAGAACTCCAGATCGCCAACATGGACCGGCACTACTACGCCGACCATTCGCTGACGATCGCCCGCCATCCCTCGGAAACCGACGACCGGATGATGGTCCGCGTCGCCGCGTTCGCGCTGTTCGCACAGGAGCGCCTCGAATTCTGTAAGGGTTTGTCGGACGTCGACGAACCGGACCTCTGGCAGAAGGACCTCACCGGCGCGATCGAAACCTGGATCGAGGTCGGCCAGCCGGACGAACGGCGCATTGCCAAGGCAAGCGGACGCTCGAACGAAGTGATCGTGATCGCCTATGGCGGCCGCACGTCGGATATCTGGTGGCAAGGGGTGCGCAGCAAGGTCGAACGCATGCGCAATGTGACGGTCTGGACGCTGGGCGAAGACGTCGCCGCCGCGCTTGGGTCGCTCGCCGAACGGACCATGCGTCTGCAATGCACCGTGCAGGACGGCGAAGCATGGCTCGGCAGCGCCGAGGCCGATGCGGTGAAGATCGAGTGGACGGTGTTGAAGGCGCCCGCCGACGCTTGATAGTTACAACGACGTCGCACGCGCCGCTTCGGGTGGCCCTTTGAGCTCGACCATATTGCCTTCCGGGTCGAACAGATACAGCGACTGCCCAAACCCGTCCGCGCCATAGCGCAAAGCCGCCTCGCCAGGCCGCGCGCCGTGTTGGGCCAGATGAGCCGTGAGCGCCTCGGCGTCGAACGGGTCGACGCGCAAACACACGTGGTCCATATTCCGCCCCGCGCCCGGCACACCGTTTTCGGGGCGATCGAGCTCAGCACCGACCTTTAACAGGTCGATCAGCGAGCGCCCCGCGCGTAATTGCGTCAGGCCCAGATCGGCCTGCTCCTTCTCGACGCTGCAACCGAGCACTTCGCAATAAAAACGCGTCATCTCCGCAACGTTCGACGCCCGAATGACGATGTGATCGATCTCGCGAATGTGGATTTTCATGTCGAACGCCCCTTGGCTGGTTCGCAGAAATGGATGAACAGCCACCAGTGTAGAAGAAAGGAGAGGGTAGCGAGAGCGGGCGATGAACCGGCTCCGAGGGACAGATATGAAATGTTCAGACGAAAAAAAGCCCGCTCTATGTGGAGCGGGCTGAATCCATATCAGGAGGAGACATGGAGGAGACAGGTACTAATATACACATCGGGCTGATGCGACGCAATAACTTTTTAAGGGAAAACCCGATATCGGGCCAAATTGTCGCAGTTTGAGGCTAACCGAGCGCCTGGCGGGGCTCGATGCCTACGAGGAAGCGAAATGACAGAGCAAGAACCGGGGCGTAGTGTGTTGGCATGCGGCCTACATTGGTGAGCATCGACACCGCCTTTCCGGGACCATCATGAACCGCAGCGACCGTACCGAGACCAGCAACGAAGCCGCCGTCAGCACTCCGAGCTGGGCCACCGACGCCGAGCGTTGGAAAGCCGTCACCTGCCGCGAGCCGCAGGCCGACGGCGCGTTCTTCTACGCCGTCAAAACGACGGGCGTGTTCTGCCGCCCGTCATGCGCGTCGCGCCAGCCACGCCGCGAGAATGTCGTTTTCTTCACCGACGCCAACGCCGCGCGCGCCGCGGGCTATCGCGATTGCAAGCGTTGCCAGCCCGGCGGCCTGCCGCGCGAGCTGGAAATCGTCAATCGCGCTTGTGCCGCGCTGGATGCCGATCCGCAACAACGCCTCACGCTCGCGCAATTGAGCGACGCGGTGCACGTCAGCCCATTCCACCTGCAGCGCCTGTTCAAACGCGTGGTGGGTGTGTCGCCGCGTCAGTATCAGGCCGCGCAACGCGGCGCCGCGCTGCGCGATGCGCTGCAGAGCGGGTCGGACGTGACGCGCGCTACGCTCGACGCCGGCTTCGGCTCGCCATCGCGGATGTACGACAGCGCCTCGGCGGAATTGGGGATGGCGCCATCCGCGTTCCGCCGCAAAGGCGCGGGGCTCACCGTGCGTTACGCCAGCGCACCGACCTCGCTCGGCTTCGTGCTGGTCGCCGCAACCGACAAAGGCATCTGCAAGATCGGTTTCGGCGACGATGCCGTCCTACTCGCCGACGAACTGCGCGGCGAGTTCGCCAACGCCGAGCTGGTCGAGGACGCAGCGCGGCTCGCACCGTTCATCGCGCAGATCGACGCCTATCTGCGCGGCACGCGTCAGGACTTCGATCTGCCTTTGGATATTGCCGCCACCGCGTTCCGGCAACGTGTATGGGACGCGCTGCGGCGCATTCCCTACGGTGAGACGCGCAGCTATTCCCAGATCGCGGAAGCGGTCGGCTCACCCCGCGCCGTGCGCGCGGTGGCGAGCGCATGCGCGACCAATCCAGTCGCGTTGGCGATTCCATGCCATCGCGTCGTGCAGAAGGGTGGAGCGCTGGGGCCTGTCGCGCAAGGCCGTGCTGCTCGATAACGAAGCGCAGCACGCACCTGTCGTTCCGCTCGATGAACCTGATCGCCGCGAGCGCGCGGCCATTGCTGCCATCACCAACCTGGACCACGCCGCGTGAGCACGCTTGACGACGTCGCAATACTCGAACTGCCGTTCAAAGCCCCCTTCGACTGGCCGCGCCTGCTGCGCTTTTTCGGCGGACGCGCGACGCCCGGCGTCGAAGCGGTCGAAGCCGGCGCCTATCGCCGCGCGATCGATTGGGCCGGCGACAGCGGCACACTGAGCGTGCGCCTGCATCCGCGCAAGCGCTGCATCGTCGCGAACATCGAAGGCCCCGCGAGCCGTCATGCCGACGCGCTCGCCGCGCCGATCGCGAGGATGTTCGACCTGCACGCCGACCCGAAAAAGATCGGCAACGAACTGGCCGCCGACCCATGGCTCGCGCCGCTGATCGAAGCCGTGCCGGGCTTGCGCGTGCCGGGCGCGTGGTCGGGCTTCGAACTGGTGGTGCGCGCCATTGTCGGGCAGCAGGTCAGCGTGAAGGCGGCGACCACGATCATCGGGCGATTGGTGCAGCGTGCCGGCGTGCGCATCGAAGGTCATCCGCATGAGAACACCGCCTGGCGCTTTCCGACGCCCGCCGCGCTCGCGGCTGTGGATCTGGAAAAGATCGGCATGCCGGGTAAACGCGTAGCCGCATTGCAGGGCTTTGCGCAGGCGGTCGCTTCAGGCGACGTACCGCTCGACAGCAGCGTCGCCGATGCCAACAGCCTGCGCGCGGCGTTGCTCGCACTGCCTGGCATCGGTCCATGGACAGTCGAGTATGTGGCGATGCGCGCATGGCGTGACGCGGACGCCTGGCCCGCCTCGGACCTCGTGCTGATGCAGTCGATCTGCGCGCGCGACCCGTCGCTCGCACGGCCCACGCAGCAACGCACTCGCACCGACGCGTGGCGGCCGTGGCGCGCGTATGCGGCGATGCATCTGTGGAACGAGGTAGCGGATCGGGCAGGCGCCGCGCGCGGCGGCTGAGGTAGTGGATTCAGGCCAGGTTGTGTCGTCCGAGGGCCGGCCGAAGCGGCCTCAAGCAGGCCTCGTGGCGAGATGTTAAAGTGCCCGCTACCCGAAAATTCCGCCGAACGTTGTCAACCGCGCAGTGCTGCACCTAAGCAGCGAAGCGGCACATGGCGGCCGACAACGCCCGACTCGCATCAATGCCAAACACGACACCTTCTCGTACGAACGACGCGTTATCTCACCGCCTGTCCGTGCTGACCTCAGGCCCGCAGCGCGACGCGCTGATACGCGGCCTGCGCGGCATCGAAAAGGAGAGCCTGCGCGTGACGCACGACGGCAAGCTTGCCATGACGCCGCATCCGCGCGCGCTCGGTTCGGCGCTTACGCATCCGTCGCTCACCACCGACTATTCCGAAGCGTTGATCGAACTGATTACGCCGGCCGAGCACGACGTCGCGATCACGCTAGAGAAGCTCGATACGCTGCATCGTTTCGTCTACGCCGAACTCGGCGACGAGATCCTGTGGAACAACTCGATGCCGGGCCGGCTGCCCGAAACGGACGAGGGCATTCCGATCGCGCATTACGGCACGTCGAATATCGGCAAACTGAAGTACGTGTACCGCATTGGCCTCGCGCTCCGTTACGGCCGCACGATGCAGTGCATTGCGGGCGTTCACTACAACTATTCGCTGAACGAAGAAGTGTGGCGGGCGTTGCATGCCGACCAGCAATCCACGGCGAACGCCGTCGATTTCCAGTCCGATCGCTACCTCGCGCTGATCCGCAATTTCCGCCGCACCAACTGGCTGCTGATGTACCTGTTCGGCGCATCGCCGGCGCTGGATCGCCGATTCCTGCGCGATCGCCAACACACGCTCGAAACCTTCGACGCCGACACGCTGTATCGCCCCTACGCGACCAGCTTGCGCATGAGCGACCTCGGCTACTCGAACACCACCGCGCAAGCCGCGCTGTGCGCCGACTACGACACGCTGCCGGGCTACCTCGACGCGCTCGCGAAGGCTGTGAGCCAGCCGTATCCCGCGTACGAGGCGATCGGCACACAGCGCGACGGGGAGTGGGTGCAGATCAACACGAACGTGCTGCAGATCGAAAACGAGTTCTATTCGACGATCCGTCCGAAGCGCGTCACGCATCCGGGCGAGCGTCCGCTGCATGCGCTGGCTGCGCGTGGCGTGCAGTATGTCGAAGTGCGCTGCATGGACATCGATCCGTTTGAGCCGACCGGCATTTCGCTGGAGACGTCGCGCTTCCTTGATGCTTATCTGCTGGTCTGTGCGCTCGACGACAGCGCGCCGCTGCCGCCGGACGCGTCCGCCGAGGCAAATGAGAACTTTGGCCGCGTGACGATGGAGGGCCGCAAGCCGGGGCTCGAACTGACACGCGACGGCAGCCCGATCGCGATGATGGATTGGTCGAACGAATTGCTCGTCAAGATAGACACAGCCGCGGCAACGCTTGACGCATTGCACGGCGGCGACGCACACGCACGCGCCGTGGCGGTTCAGCGCGCGAAGCTGGCGGATGTATCGCTGACACCGTCCGCGCGCGTGTTGCAGACGATGCGCGACAAGCAGCAGAGCTTCCTTGCGTTCGGCCTCGAGCAAAGCGAAGCGCACGCCGCCTATTTCCGCTCGCGTCCGCTGGATGCTGCGCAGACCAAAGAATTCGCCGACCTTGCTGCGCAATCGCTTGCAGAGCAGGCCAAACTCGAACGGGAAGAGGTGGGTTCATTCGACGCATTTGTCGCGGCATACCGGGCGTACACACTGAACCGGTTTAGCGTCTAAACGACGAAACACAGGCAGCGCCGGAAAAAGCGGCCCAGAGGGCTAATGCCGTTCAGCCAACACTGAACGGCATTATTTTTTGCGGAGCAAGAATCGGCACCGAGGGCCGCTTTTTATTCTGTACAGGTAACGTCTATGCCAAGCGACGCTGGACGCCTGACCATACCGGCAAAATCTCCACTCGCACTCGTTTTGACGATTCGCTGATGCTATGAAACACCGTGCCGGGGATGCGGTCCAACTTGGATGACAGGTCCCGGAGAGGGAGGCTTCAACGTGATGAAAAAAGGTCTGTTGGCCGTATTGTGCTTGGTGTCGGCGGCGGGCTGTTCGACGCAGGGGCAGATCGATCCGGACATCATGCAGATCGCGACCACGCCGTTGACGTGTTCGACCAAAGCCGAGTGCGATATCTGGTGGCAGCGTGCACAGACGTGGGTTGCGGGCCATTCGAAGTACAAAATTGAATCTGCGACTGACACGCTGATCCAGACGGCGGGCCCGGACGGCGGCAAGCGCGCGCTGGCGTACCAGATTACGCGCACCGCGAACCCGGACGGCACGGCAACGATTGGTTTCGCGGCGCATTGCGATGGATCGATGGGGTGCAAACCGAACCCATGGGAGGCGGGCGCCGACTTCAAGGAATACGTACGAGGCAGTGCGGCGGGCGCGCCGCAGAGCGGCGAAAAACAGTTGCAACCGGCGCCGACGGCGATGCACCCGGAGGCATCGGGACAATCGATGCCCGGCACGAGTGGGGAAGCGGTAACGCAGTGAAGAAGGGGAGGAAACGGTAACGCATTCAGCGAGGAGAAAGCGCTCACGCATGAAACGCGAGTGTGGCGCTGGGTAACCCGCCGCGCAAAAGCGCGGCGAATGGTTTTAAGAAGTACGCTTCGGCGCGCGCAGAAAAAACCTCAATGCCCCATAGAAGCGCCCACCCCCTTCCGTGGCTTGGTAACCCAGACAAGCAAAGCCAGAACAAGAAATGCCGCACAAGAAATGCGGAAAAAATCATTAGTGGCCATCATATAAGCCTGCGCCGTAACGACCTGATTCAACTGAGCCGTGAGGCCATCCCCAGAAAGCCCGAGCCCGGCCAACGCATTGGTATAAGCATTGGTATTAGCCGCATAGACATTTACCGAATCGGTCAACATCGCATGATGATAGATCGTGTCATTTTCCCAGTAAGTCGTACTAATAGCCGTCCCGATCGCCCCGGACAGAGTCCGAAAAAAGTTCGACAACCCAGAAGCACTGGCGAGCCGATCATCCGACACGCTGGACAGCGTAATGGTAGTCATCGGCACAAAGAAGCAGGCAACCCCAATACCCTGCACCAACCGCGGCCAGATCACATGATTGAACGGCACATCGAGCGTAAAGGTCGAGTTCCAGAACGACACGAACGCAAACACGATGAACGCAAAACTCGCTACCACGCGCAGGTTCAGCCGATGCATATTCTTGCCGATCATCGGCGATAAAAACAGCGCCAGAATGCCGACCGGCGCCGTCGCCAAACCGGCAATCCCCGCGGTGTACCCCATCACCGTCTGCAGCCAGAGCGGGAAAATCACCACCGACCCGAAGAACGCCATAAACCCGAACGAAATAATCACCACGCCGAGCGCGAAGTTGCGATCCTTGAATAAGGAAAGATCGACGACAGGTTCCTTGTCCGTCATCTCCCACACCAGCAGGAACGCAATCGACACCACCGCGATAATCGCCAGCGTGATGATGAACGTCGAGTTGAACCAGTCGCGATCCTTGCCCAGATCGAGCACCATCTGCAGGCACGACACACCGATCACGAGCAATGCGAGGCCGATCGCATCGATCCTCTGTTTGGTGACCTTGGTCTCGCGGCCGCGCAGCAGCAGGAACGCGCACACCGCCGAGAACAAGCCGATCGGCACGTTGATATAGAAGATCCACGGCCACGTGTAGTTGTCGGTGATATAGCCGCCCATCACGGGCCCGAAAATCGGCGCGCAGATCACGGTCATCGCCCAGAGGCCGAGCGCGAGCCCGCGCCTTTCCGGTGGGTATGAGCGCATCAGAATCGTCTGCGAGAGCGGCACCATCGGGCCGGAGACGAGCCCTTGCAGGAGCCGGAACGCAATCAGCGACTCGAAGTTGTGCGCAAAGCCGCACAGCGCCGAGGCGATCGTGAAAAGCAGAACTGACAGCGTGAACAGCCGCACCTCGCCGACGCGCCGCGCAAGCCAGCCGGTCAACGGCACCGCGATCGCCGAGGCCACGGAATACGATGAGATGACCCAGGTGCCCTGACTGGTCGCCACGCCGAGACTGCCGGAAATGGTCGGCACCGCGACGTTCGCGATCGACGTGTCGAGCACTTCCATGAACGTGCCGAGCGCGAGACCGACCGTGAGCAACGCCAGCGCACCCCCTTTGAGCGGAGCGGGTTCGGCGGCGGGTAGGGCTTCGGCGGGAGCCGTAGCGGCCATATGTGTTTCTCCTCAGCTGGGAAAGCTTGTCGCGACAGCTTTATTGCGCCCTCCAAACGGTGCGCTTATATGCCGGAACACCCTCTGCCCAGACAGATATCTTCAAACGATGGCGCTTTCAAAAACGCCTCTTGGTTACTGCCCGTCGTGATCGGGCAGCGGCTCTGCGGGTGATGCTTCCTCCGATTCCTGCGACGGTCCGATTCCGCAGCAGGCGCTTGCTCCCTCGCCGATGCCGTTCGCGATGAACCGGCCGAGCAGGTCGAGGAGGGCGGCGTGGTCCGCGGCGGAAAATCCGCGCAACTGCTCGTTCAGCACGGCGGCGCCCAGACCGGGCAATTGCCGCGCGGCTTCGTGGCCCTGCGCTGTCAACTCCAGCTTGACCATCCGGCGGTCGGCGTCGCTGCGCGTGCGCACGATAAAGCCTTTCTTTTCAAGGCGATCGAGCAGACGCGTCATCGATCCGCTGTCGTAAGACATGACGCGCGACAACTCGAACGGCGTGCTCGCGCGTTGCGCGGACAACACCAGAATCACGCCGATCTGCTGGGCAGTCAGTCCTAACGGTTTGACCGCGCGGTCCATTCGTTCGACAAGCACGTTTCGCGCTTTCGTCAGGTAATAGCCAAGACTCGATTCGAGGTGAATCTCATCCGCTTTGTAGGGGCCGTCAGTCATCGTGTATCCGGGAACATTTGAACATCGGCAAGCAGAACGAATTCTAGCTGCCTAAGCAGACAAGTCAAACGTGATTTCGCGTAGCGCGAACAGCGCAAAAAACAACACTGCCCTTGCGGGCGAAGCAAAGTATCTTGAAATTTAATTGCATAGTCAATATTATTGCAGGCAACGAGTTACGCGCGACCCGCGCCACCCGAGACCATGTTCTGATCGATTGTCTGCACGCCGCAAAGGCGCCGTGCGAAAAGGATTTCCCCCATGCTGTACCTCAAAAACACCCTTGGCGGCTTGAGCCGCTCCCTGACCGATTCCGCGCTAAGCAGCTTTCAAGGGCCGCATCGCTGGTGGAAACTGGCGTTGTTCGCCATGCTGTTCGTGCTGCCCGGCGGATCGGTGGGGGTCGCGGTGTTTGCGTGGATGGGGCATCGGCGGGGGCAGAAGGAAGCCAACGCTGCCCCAGCGGAACCGGTGCGGTTCGCCATTGCGGCGGGGAGTGTCGCGACGGCCGCTGCTGCCAGCCCGGCAGGTGCTTGCGCGGCACGCTCCGGCGCGCCGTGTCGGGCTGCGGCTGGCAAGCTCGCCCGGCAGACTACGTCTGCGGATTCACGGGTCTAATTCTCTTCTCGCAGAACCGGTCCTGGTTGCCTGTGCGGCGCTTTCCGCCGCCAAAGCCAACCAGCCCGGTAACAGCACGTAACCATCCCGACACCCTAAGTAACACACCTCCGCCTCCCCCCGCATTACCCTTTCAGTTTCCCGCGCCCAAGTGGCCCCATACGCTAACATTCCGGCAGAGCCATGATCTCGCCCGGCCAGCAGTGCCGCCATCGGCCGCACTGCGGCGTCCAGAAGGAATCCATTGCATGCAGTTTGATCGAACCGCGCGCGCGCGGACACTTGCGCCGCGCGCCCTGACTATCGCGGTAGCGGCGGCCCTCGCCGCCCTGCTGGCCGGTTGCGCGGTCGGCCCGGACTACAAGCGGCCCGCGGCCGAGATCCCCGCTTCCTACAAGGAAGCGGCGCCCGGCTGGAAAGTCGCTCAGCCGGCCGATCGGCAAGACCGCGGCGACTGGTGGAGCATCTACGAAGACCCGCAACTCAACGCGCTCGAAGACAAGCTGAACGCGTCGAACCAGACCATCGCCCAATTTGCCGCCGCCTATCGCCAGGCGCGAGCGCTGGTTGGTGAAGCGCGCGCGGCGTATTTCCCGACCATCGGTGCCTCGGCAGGCGCCACGCGCTCCGGCAACGGTTCATCGTCCAGTGGCAACTCGACCATCGCCTCGAGCCGCTCCCGCGTCAGCAACAGCTTCAACCTGCAACTCGACGCAAGCTGGGAGCTGGACCTGTGGGGTTCGGTCACCCGCTCGGTTAATTCGCAGAAAGCCGGCCAGCAAGGCGCCGCCGCCGATCTGGCGAATGCCCGGCTGTCCGCCCAGGCCACACTCGCGCAAACCTATTTCTCGCTGCGTTCGCTCGACTCCACCCAGAAGCTGCTCGACGACACCGTGGCGGCCTATCAACGCTCGCTGCAGCTCACGCAGAACCAGTACGCAGCAGGCGTCGCCGCACGCTCGGACGTGATTCAGGCGCAAACGCAGTTGCAGTCGGCGCAAGCGGCCGCGATCGACAATGGTGTGCAGCGCGCGCTGGACGAGCACGCGATCGCCGTACTCATCGGCGAGCCAGCCTCGACCTTCTCGATTCCGCCGATGCCGCTCACCGCCACGCCGCCCGCCGTGCCCGCGCAGATGCCGTCGGCGCTGCTCGAGCGGCGCCCGGATATCGCATCGGCCGAACGCAAGGCCGCGGCGGCGAACGAACAGATCGGCGTTGCGATTGCCGCGTTCTTCCCCTCGCTGACACTGTCGGCCACCGGCGGCTTCGAAAATTCAGTGTTCTCGCAATTGCTGACCGCGCCGTCGCGGTTCTGGACGCTCGGCCCGCAACTCGCCTCCACGGTCTTCGACGCCGGCTTGCGTGAGGCAAAGACCGAAGCCGCTCGCGCCGCTTACGATCAGAACGTCGCCACATACCGTCAAACGATTCTGGCCGCATTCCAGGACGTCGAGGACAATCTCGCCTCACAGCGCATCCTCGAACAGGAAATCGTCGTGCAGCGGCAAGCGGTGGATTCAGCTCGCCAGGCGCTCGCCATCGTCACCAACGAGTACAAGGCCGGCACGGTCGGCTACGTCAACGTGCTGACCGCGCAGACCACGGCCTTCCTGGCCGAGCAGAAGCTGGAGACCATCGCAGGGCAGCGGATGGTGTCGTCGGTGGGTCTGGTGAAGGCGCTCGGCGGTGGCTGGGATGTGTCGCAAATGAACCGCGAGACGGGCGATGTAGCGGCGCCCGCGCCAGTGCCGGCAGCGCCGGCGACGCCGGTGGCGCAAAGCGGAGCCACGTCGCAACCGGCGCAGAGCAACTAGGCGCGCGACTCGTAAAGTCAAAGTAAAAGCAAAAGAGGCATGGCCGCGAAATGCAGCCATGCCTCTTTTTTACGACCCGCGCCTCAGTGCACGAACGTCAACGCGACCGTATCCGGCCCGCTTGGCCGGCCCAACAGATTCAGCAGTCCCGCGAGGTTATCGTGCGCTTCCGGGGCGGCGCTGGCCGTCCCATGAAACGATGTAGAGACTGCCGACACCGTCCCATTGCCGGTCAGCATCAGCGGTCCCTTGAGCGTTGTCAGATCCAGCGTGGACGACGCCCCCTGCGCCTGGAACAGCAGCCGGTAAGAGCCCAGCGGCTTGACCAGCGAGACGCGCGAACTGACGTCGTTCAGGGTCACGGTCATCAGGCCGAACGCCTCCTGATTGAAGCTGCGCCAATCGGACCATGCGAGGCGCACGTCGCCTTGCAGATCGAGCGTGTTGAACGGTGCGCCGAGGCCGCTTAGCAGCGAAGCCGGCACCGCCATCGCGCCCGGCGTGACGGTGGCGCTGCGCGGGGTGATGTCCACGGTGATCGGGTCAGGCATCGCTTCGCTGTGCCGCATGATCATCCGCACACGGCCGGTGAAGAGCGGCCAGAACGCCGTGCGCCATTCGATCCGCCCCGGCAGCAGAGTCGCCGCACTCATGTCGGAACCGGCGGTGAGCATCAGCGTGGCCGAACCGCGCCACAGCGAGCCGGCCGGGTCGACGAGATTGACGTGACCACGGGCCTGTTTGGCGAACTGCGGCGTAATCCAGGCGGCCGGCAACAACGTCAGCATCACGGCCGCGCTGGCCAGCACCGCGACCGCCAGCCAGGGTAGTGCGACACGCAGGCGCCGCATCCAGTAAGTCATGCGATATCCTGTAACGGCGCGGTCATTTCGCGGTAGATGGCTGCAACGACGCCGTCAGATCCACCTGGCCGTCTTCCGTGAGGGCGGTCACGTGCGCCTCGGCGACCTGCACCTTGAACTGCTTGCGCGCGTCGTCGACCCAGCTCGTCCACGCGGGGAACGACGCATTCTTCATCTGGATCTGCACCGCGTTGCCGATCACCTGCACCTGCGTCGCAGCCAGGCCGTGATCGCTGAGCGAGGCAGTGAGCGCATCCTTCAGCGCAGCGCCGGTCGGCGCGACCCCTTGAGCCGCGGCGGAAAGCTGGCGCGCTTCATTCGACTGCGCGGTCATCTGCGCCAACTGCCGCTGCAAGGAGGGCAGCGATTCGCGCAGATGCGCGCGGCCATCGTGCGCCGGAGCCCACAGCACCGACCATGCGATCACCACGGCCAGCACTCCGCCGCCCCATGCCAGCAGCGTTTTTTCGCGCTCGGTGCGCTGGTCCCAGAATCCAGCCCAGCTTTGGGCGAGTTCAGCTTTCATTGTCCGTTCCTGATGGTCCACTTGCCGGTGTCGCTGTCGATCGCGCCGGTGAGGCCGTTGCGCGCGAGGCGTTTGGCGAGATCGGCATCGGGTTTCACCTCGGGCTTGAAGGTCACATCGAGCCGCCGGTCGTGATAGTCGAGCGCCGCGATGCCGTTGACCGGCACCGGCGCCAACGAACGCGCGAGACCATCGGCGAGCGACAGAAAATCGTCCGGCGACAGTTCACCCGCCGCCACCCGCAACTGCTGCAGCTGGCGCGACATCTGACCGGGCGCATCGAGCACGACCGTCGTCTTGGGGAAGGTGTTGAGGAGCAGCTCGGTCATCTGCGTGTTGATCGCGTCGCGCTGGCGCGCGAGCATCAGCCACTGCACGTTCGCGCCGACAATCGCGATCACCAGCGCGCCGACCGCCAGCACGACCGGCAGGCGCAGACGCCACAGCGTCGCGCGGTCGAGCCGCCACGGCTGCGAGGCAAACTCGAACTGACACAGGTCGAAGCGGCACGCCAGCGCGCGGCGGGCGAGTTGCTCGAACGGCAACGGGCTGGCGCCGTGCACGTAAGCGGCAAGCTTCGCCGGGCTGGTTGCGGCGAGGCCCGGCTCGTTGCCGGGCACCTCCGTCAGCATATACAGCGAGACCGGCGCAGCGCCGGCGAGCGCGCTGAGGGTCGCGTTCACGGCGTTAGCCGGCACCGCCAGCCCCTCACCCTGGACGCCGCGCGCGATGGCCAGCTCGACGCGTGGCGCGCCGTTGACCGCCGCGCTTTCGACCGCGCCTTCAAGTAAGAATGCCGGTGCAGTCTGAACAACAGCGCCGAGTACGGCCGCCACCATTGGCAGCACCGGCGCGACGCCCGGCGCCACCACCGGCGCCACGCCCGGCAGCGAGGTCGCCACGCTAGCGGAGCCCGCCATCGCCGGCTCGCCCGCGTTGACCATTTCCGCGACTTCGGCGGGGGTGTCGAGCGTGGCGGTTTGCGGCAGACAACGCGTGACCGGCACGGCGCGCAAGCTGCGGTGGCCGGCTGCGGCGAAACCCTCGCAGATGAAGCGGAACCAGCCGCGGTCGACGATCGCGAGCAACTGCCGGCCGCCCGCGAGCGGTTGCGGATCGACGGCGATGTGACAGGTTTGCGGATCCTGGATCAGCTGATCCTCGACGATATTCGGCAAGGCCTGACGCAGCCGCGGGCCGCGCAATGGCGGCAGCTTGGCGGGCATCATCAGCAGATCGCGGGCGGCGACCATCAGCACCGTCGACGAGGCGCGCGGCAGCAGCGCGAGCGCCGAGCGGCCCGCGCGCTGGGTGCGGCCCGACTTGTCGAGCAGCACAAACGGCAACTCCGGCAGTTGCCATTCCTGCGACGGCACCGCCGGATCACGCGGCGGCAATAGAACGATCAGTGTGCTCAAAGGGCACTCTCTCTGGGAAAGGCGTTATTCATAGTTGGTCCTGTACCCGCACGATACGCGTAGTGTGAGTCAATGCGTCGCGATAGACGAGGGTCGTGCGGTCCACTTCTGCGCGTTCGTGCTGCACACGGCCGTGGATCAGAAAGTAGCTCGTGTTGACGTCCATTTCACTCGGATCGATCGCGACCGACTGCACGCCGGCGCCGCGCAAGGCGAGTTGCACATCGCTGACGTTATGGAAAAACACGGTCTGCCGACGCGCGACGAAGGCTTGCGCGGCGGACAGACTCATTCCCGGCACGATCGCCGCGATGACTTCGGCGGAGGCCGTATTCACGTTGACCGCCGACACCGTCGGCAGCACGGTGACGAACGGCCGCAAGCGCGCGACCACTTCCGGCGTATAGCCGGGGATATCGAGGAGCGAATCGACGCTGGTCAATTGCAACGGCGCGACGGCCGCGTTGTCGTCGCCATCTTCGATACCGGGTTTGTCGGTGAAGCTGCCACCGGTGGCGCCGCCGCCCGCGGTGATCGGGGTCGCCGCTGCCCCGGTGGCGGAAGTGACCGTCTGGAACCGAGTCGCCGATTGCGCGAGACTCGCGCGTACCTGGACGGCGGTGGCTTTCGCCAGTTGGCTGTTTATGCTGAGGGATACGAGCAGGCGCTGATAGGCGCCGATTTGCTCCGTGTCCAGTTGCACGACACCGGGGGCTGGGCTCGAGACCAGATTGCGGAGGTTGAATTTCGCCTGGGCGTCTTCGATTGAACCTGAGAGGTAGGTTTCCTGGCCTTGCTCGGCGCGCACTTCGCCTATTTGCCCGAGGAAATCCGACAGACGTGTTTTGGCGATGGGGACGCCCCATAGGCCCCCTAAGTAGGTGATGCCCGCTGAGGTGTCGCCCTCCGAGCGGAGGATCAGGCGCGTCCAGTCCAGCGCGCCGCGGGAGACCCATTGCGCTTGGGAGAGGAGGCGCTGGTTTTCGATCCTTCGGATTTGGACTTGCTGGCGCCAGAGCATGCCCGATACTAATATCGCTGATAGCGCGACTACTAGTAGGGCGCTGATGATGGCTGCGCCTTGTTGGTTTGCCTGCGGTGGCTGGTTTGGTTGTTTGCCTGCGGCGTTGGTCGTTTCCTGGCTTGTCTGCCTGGTCGGCGCTTTTGTCTGCGCGCTTGCGGCGCTGGCCTTTCCTTGATTTGTTATTGGTCTATTAGCGTTCCCCCTGTGCGGGGGGGCACCTACTTTTCTTTGCCGGCTGCAAAGAAAAGTAGGCAAAAGAAAGCAGCTCAAACCGCTAATGCTAAGCGGGAACCGTAGCTCAGAACCGCCAGTGGCTCCGTGGAATCCGTGTTCTCTCACATTCGGCGCTAGTGACAAAGGAGTCATACTTCCGGCGGCGCTACGCGCGCCGAAGAGTACTTCAGAAAACCAGGGGCCGGATTTTCGCGCAGCGGAAGCTTTCGGCTCCGCCTCGGTGAGGCGCCTGATTAGTTGGTGGCGAGTTGCATGAGCGCTCGAGGTGCAAGGCAGCAATTGCGAATGGGGTGGGACCGAGTGAACCACTGGTTTGTTGAATTGCTCTTCCGGCGAGCACACCGTGCGAGACGGGAAGTATGACTCCTTTGTCACTGATGCCTGAAGGGGCACGAGCACGGATTCTACGGAGCCACTACCCTCTCCAAGCCATGGTGCCCACTTAGCATTAGCGGTTTGAGCCGCTTTCTTTTGCCTACTTTTCTTTGCGGCGGCAAAGAAAAGTAGGTGCCTGCCCCGCACAGGGGCGACGCTAATAGACGAAAAACAATTCAAGGAAAGGCCAACGCCGTAAGCGCACAGACAAAAACGCCGAGCAGGCAAATAACAGAACGAAAGGCATGCCCGCAGGCACCCAGCCACACAGCGTCGCGGAGACAATACAAACAACGAAGAACCCAACCGTCGCGGAGACAAAAAAGAGAACTTCATATCATTCTCCGACGAGAAAAACCCGCGTAACAGGCCGCGCCAACGCCTTCCCCCCAATACTGACTTCCAGCCCAGTCACCGACCGCGGCAGCGGCGCATTCCCCAACTGGGGCACCTTCAAATTATTGTTGTTCTCCGTAATCGCACTCTGCACATCCTCCATCTGCGTGGTCCAGCCAACCTTCGGCACATAAAGACGAGCCGAAATAGCACCGACGCCCCCCATCAAAGGCACCGACGTCCAGCCCCCTCCCTCGCCACCGCGCAGCGCGCTGCGCAACTCGCCCACATTCCCCAACGGCGGCGACGCATACCGAATCACACGCCCCTCGGACACGCGATACCTCACCACCTGCAAACGCGGCGCCGTCCCCGGCAATACCATCTCCCGCACAATTTGCAGCACGCTGCCGCTAACCGACACGGCCGCCTCCCCCGACTCATCATCCGACACGGCCTGGCGCGCGTCGAGCCGCATCTGGTCGAATAGCTGCGCAAAGACGCGCTCGTCTTCCATCGCGTTCGTAATCGTCTGCCGGCCACGAATGATCTGGTCCAGCCCGCGCCACGACAGCACGGCAATCACCGCCATGATCGCAATTGCGACCAGCAACTCGATCAGCGTGAAACCACGCGCGCCCGATCGGCCGCGGCGCTTAGAGCGAACGGTTGTTTTCATTCGCGACCACCGTGACCATCTGAGCGAGATTGCCGGAACGCCCAGGCGTCGTCACCATCACTTCCACTCGACGAAACACCGGATTCGGCGTCGCCGTCACTTGCTCGGTACAGATCAACTGCAAATTGCCCTGCGAGCAGTCAAAACTCGTCGAGCCGACGTTCGGCCAGCCATGCGTCAAATGCAATTGTGCCAACGTATTGTCCGCGCTCCATCCCGCCAGCAGACGACGATGCAAATCGGCTTCGCCGTTCGCCAGACTCCCCACCGCGCGCAACGACGCCGCCAACGCAATCGCGATGATCGCCAGCGCCACCAGCACTTCGATCATCGTAAAACCGCGCTGCGATAAGCGCGCGCCCATGTCCCTGCAACGCCGCATCTCAGTGCACCTCATAGCGGCCGTTGCCGGTGCCGACGATCGTCGCGCGCCCCGCCGCCGAAAACAGCGTGATCTGCACAGGCATGTCGATCGCTTCGGTACCGAACACGACACGGCTCGGGTGCGAATCCGACCCGGGGTAATCGATCGTGACGCCGGTCACACCACCTTCCCAGTTGCGCGGCCCGAGCAGATCGTCATGCAGCGGACGCCAGCCGTCTTCGGTACGCAGATCGAAACGAAAGCCGCCGTCGAGCGGTTGCCATGCGATCGGCCGTGCGCGCACCTGGGCTTCGTCGCCGGCCGATTCGAACAGCAGCGCGAGACGCTGCGCCTCTTCGTTCAGATCGGTGCGCGGGTTGCGGGTCATCGTGAGCGCTGTCAGTGACACCAGAATGCCCGCGATCACCAGCACCACCATCATTTCCAGCAGCGTGAAACCGGCCGCACGCTTCCAGTTGCCCGCGCTAAACCCACGTGCGCCACGCGGGCCGCGCACGCGCGCGCCGCTGCACGCCGTGCCCGGCAGCGGGGCCGTACACGGAGTGTCCACACGGGACTTGCAAGCGGACAGTCGCATAGTGCCGGCCACGAACGATCAACTAAAGATCAGAAAACAATGCGTCGACAAGACGCGCGGTGGATCGCCAAAGAGCAGGGCGATCCGGCGCGCCTGACAATCAACGGCGCTTAATAAACTACTGAAGAACGACTGAACTACCAGACTACTGCCACGAACCTATGTCGGCATCGTTGCCTTCGCCGCCCGGTTTACCATCCGCGCCATAGCTGAACACGTCGATTTCGCCATGCACGCCAGGGTTCAGATACTGATAGGTATTGCCCCACGGATCGTTCGGCAGACGTTCGAGGTAACCGCCGTCCTTCCAGTTGTTCGGTACCGGATCAGTGGTCGGCTTTTCGATCAGTGCGCGCAGGCCTTGCTCCTGAGTCGGATAGCGGCCGTTATCCAGACGGTAGAGTTTCAGCGCCTGCATCACCGTGCCGATGTCCTGCTTGGCCGCCACGCGGCGCGCTTCGTCCGGACGGCTCATGATTTTCGGCACGATCAACGCGGCCAGAATGCCCAGAATCGCGATCACGACCATGATTTCAATCAGCGTGAAACCGCGTTGACGACGGCTGCGCAGACCCGCGATTTCGGTACGGCGAGTGGTCGACAGTTGCATAGCTTGCTACCTCTTTTCGGGTGAAATTTTCGATCGGGCGGGATTCGCGTGTCAGACAATCAGGGTGCCATCGAACACGCCCGGCCGGTCATTTTAATGTCATGCTCTTGAAGGGTTGCGAGAAAACGCCGCGCAGCGCCAGGTTAGGGGCACTTTGCCCCAACGCAATTTTCACAATAGTCCGTACAATATGCGCATGAACGCCATTCAGATCCGCCTTCTGTCGCTCGCACTGTTCGCCGTGTTTTGCGCGACGCTGACCTACTGGGTCATCACGCTCTCCACGACGTCCGGCGCGCCGTTGCCCGCTGCCGCCGCGCATGCGCAGGTCTCGACCGAACAGGCCGCCACGCTGTTCGGCGGCCAGCTCACCCGCAACGCCAACCAGGACGTGCATCTGTTCGGCATCCTCGCTTTGCGGGAAGGTGCCGCGGCCATCGTCAGCGTCGGCGGCGAACCGCCACATGCGGTATCGCTCGGCAGCGCGCTCATGCAAGGCGCCAAACTCTCCGAAGTCCGCGCCCGCTCGATCATCATCGACCGCAATGGCGCGCACTCCGAAGTGTCCCTACCGGCCAATCCGGCAGGTCCTACTATCTACGTGCGCTAACCCGGGCGTTCTGCCTCGGTTCAGCTGATTGCGCGGCCGCGCAATCGAATAACTTCACCACCTTACTGCACCAGGTTGTTCAGCTCGATGATCGGCAGCATCACCGCCAGCACGATCACCAGCACCACGCCCCCCATCGCCAGAATCAGCAACGGCTCGAGCAGGCTCGTCAGGAACATCGTGCGACGCTCCAACTCGCGTGCTTCGCCGTCGGCCGCGCGGTCGAGCATGGTCGTCACGTCGCCGGTCGCTTCACCTGACCGGATCAGGTGAACCAGCACCGGCGGAAACGTCTTCGTATTGCCTAGCGCGCGCGACAGGGACGTGCCTTCGCGCACACGCACGATCGCATCGTCGATGTTCTCGCGCATCGCGTTGTTGCTGAGCGTTTCGGCAGCGGCTTGCAGCGCGCGCAGAATCGGCACGCCCGCCGCCGTCAGAATGCCTAGCGTGCTGGCAAAGCGCACCGTGTTGTAGCCGCGCACGAGCTTGCCGAGCAGCGGGGCGGTCAGCAACCACCGATCGAAGGCGAGACGCGGGCCGGGCTGCTTCAGGATCGAGCGCACCAGATACGCCAGCACGACAACACCGATCAGCATCGCCCACCACCAATGCCGCACGAAACCGGACAGCGCCATCATCATGATGGTGAGGATCGGCAGTTGCTGTTTGGTGCTGGCGAACACGTTCACCACCTGCGGCACCACGTAGCTCAACAGAAACGTGACGATGCCGAGCGCGATGAGGGTCACGATCGCCGGATATGTGAACGCGAGCACGATCTTCTGCTTGAGCGCGTTGCTTTGCTCGATGTAGTCGGCCAGACGCGAGAGCACGAGACCAAGCTTGCCGGTATGTTCGCCGGCCGCGACCAGCGCGCGATAGATCTCGGGGAAGTCTTTAGGATGCTGCGTCAGCGCATTCGCGAGCGAATGGCCGCCGAGCACTTCGGCGCGAATCGACGCCATCAGCTCGCGAATGTAGTCGCGCTCCGATTGCTCGGTCAGCACCGCGAGCGCTTCGTCGAGCGGCAAGCCGGCAACCAGCAGACTGGCCAGTTGGCGCGTGAGAATCGCCTGCTCGCGCTGCGACAACCGCCGCCCCAGCGACAAACGCTGATTGCGCTCACCGCGGGTGCGCGTCGCAGCCGGTTCGACAACAAGTGGCGTCAGTCCTTGCGAACGCAGATTGGTCCGCGCGCCGCGCGCGCTGTCCGCGTCGAGCACGCCTTTTTGCGCCTTGCCCGCCGCGTCGATCGCTTCGAAACGAAATGCCGGCATGGCCTTATGCTCCGCCTGTCACGCGGATCACTTCTTCGAGCGAGGTCAGCCCGGATGCGAGCCAGCGGTCCGAATCTTCGCGCAGCGTGCGCATGCCTTGCGCGCGGCCCGAAGCAAGAATTTCCGCATCGGATGCATTGCGGTGAACCAGCGTGCGGATTTCGTCGTCGATCAGAAGCAGTTCGTATACGCCGCGTCGGCCTGCGTAGCCGGACTGACCGCACTTGTCGCAACCGACCGGATGCCAGCGCACGCTGCCATCCTCTTCAACGCGCTCTTCGCGGCACACTGGGCACAAGCGCCGCACCAGCCGCTGCGCCAGCACGCCGAGCAGCGATGACGCCAGCAGATAGGGCTCGACGCCCATGTCCGTCAAACGCGTGACGGCCGAAGCCGCATCGTTTGTATGGAGGGTCGCCAGCACAAGGTGACCTGTCAGCGATGCCTGCACTGCGATCTGCGCGGTTTCCAGGTCGCGGATTTCACCGATCATGATGACGTCCGGGTCCTGCCGCAGAATCGAGCGCAGCGCCCGCGCGAAGGTCATGCCGATCCGCTCGTTGACCTGCGTCTGGCCGATGCCGGACAGGTCGTATTCGATCGGGTCTTCGACCGTCATGATGTTGGTGGTCGCGGTTTCAAGCCGTGACATCGACGCGTACAGCGTGGTCGTCTTACCCGAGCCGGTCGGCCCGGTCACCAGCACGATGCCGTGCGGTTTGCCGATCAGCTTGTCGAACTTGACGAGCGTATCGGGCGCCATGCCGAGCGCTTCGAGATTCAGGCGCGAGGCGTCCTTTTCCAGCAGACGCAGCACCGCTCGTTCGCCGTGACCGGTGGGCAGTGTCGAAACCCGCACGTCGACCGGACGTCCGCCGACGCGCAGCGTGATCCGGCCATCTTGCGGCAGACGCTTCTCGGCAATGTCGAGCTGCGCCATGATCTTGATCCGCGAGATCAGCGCGCCGTGCAACGCTTTTTTCGGCCGCACGACATCGCGCAACGTGCCGTCGACACGAAAGCGCACCACCGACGACGTCTCGAACGGTTCGATGTGAATATCCGAGGCCTGTTCGCGTGCCGCTTGCGTGAGCAGCGCGTTGATCATGCGGATGATCGGCGCGTCGTCTTCCGACTCGAGCAGATCCTCGACCTCGGGAATGTCCTGCATCAAACGCGACAGATCGACTTCGCCTTCCACTTCGCCGACCACTTGCGCCGCGCTGCCATCCTGGCGCGCGTAAGCCTGGTTGATCGCCTGGGCCAGTTCGTCGGGCGGCACACGCACCACGGACAACGCGCCAAAGTTGCGCGCGACTTCGGCAAGCGCCGCATCGTTGGTGCGTTCGCTGATCCAGACTTCGAAGCTGTCGGCGTGCTGATGCGCGACCAGAATCTGGCCGCTGCGCGCGAAGCCGTAGGGCACGAGTCGCGCGGCAACCGCCGACGGCGCACTGCGTTCGGCATGTTCCGCCACGACTGCGGGCGGAATCGCCGAGGCTTGCGTCGGCGCGCCGGCTCGCGCCGCGGCTGCCGGCGCAGAAGCTGACGGCGGCTTGGACGGCGTGCTCACGGCTGGGCTCCGGGCGACGCCGTGGACGGCGCCATCGGTACTGGGTTCGTCTGCACAGCGCCGCCATTCGTGACCGGGTTCGTCTGCACAGGGCCACCGTTCGTGACCGGTGCCGGAGCGGAAACTGGCGGCGGCGCCATCTGCTGACGACGCATCTGGTCGAGATTAAACAGATTCATCGCGGGCGATCCGCCCTGGCTCGGGCCGATCGGCATCGGCGGAACCACCGGATCGTCCTTGTCCTTGATCAGGTTGTTGTCCGACTTGTACGCGCCCTGCACGCCCTGAATGTAATCGTAGCGGTTCGACGTCACGGCCTGCGCCGTGTCGCGATCGGTGATGATCACGGGACGCAGGAACACCATCAGGTTGGTCTTCTCGCGAGTCTTCTGTTCCGAGCGGAACAATTGGCCGATCCAGGGGATATCGCCCAGCAGCGGCACCTTGCTGTTGCTGACCTGGTAGTTGTCCTGCATCAGGCCGCCCAGCACGATGATCTCGCCGTTGTCGGCGAGCACCGTCGACTGGATCGAACGCTTGGTGAACTGCGGGCCGGCCGGGTTGGTCGCCACGTTGGTCGTGCCGTTCACGATCGCCGAGTCTTCCGTGTAGAGCTGCAGCTTGAGAATCCCGCCGTCGGTGATCTGCGGTTTGATGTGCAGTGTCAGACCGACATCGACGCGGTCAAAAGTATTGAACGCCGAGCTCGGGGTGGCGCTCGTGAGGTTCGAATACGAACCCGTCTGGATCGGCACGTTCGTGCCGACGACGATCTTGGCTTCCTCGTTGTCGAGCGTGATGAGGTTAGGCGTCGACAGCACGTTCGCGTCGGCAGTCTGCGACAGCGCCTGCAGCAGCGCGCCGAGCCCCTGCACACCGAAAATGTTATGCACCCACCCGACGTTGAGCCCCTGCTGGAGATTCTGGGTTGCGAGCGCCCCGGCGAGACCGCCAGTGGCCGCACCCGCCGCGGCGGCCGCCGTCAGATTGACGATGCTGTTGCCGGAGCCGGTCGCCAGATTGGTGCCGGCAAAGATCGAACCGTTGGCGACCTGCCATTGAATGCCAAGATTCGCGTTCGTGTTCGAGTTCAGCTCGACGATCAACGCCTCGATATAGACCTGCGCGCGCCGCGCGTCGAGCTGGTCGATCACCGCCCGCAGGTTGCGGTACACCGGCTCGGGTGCCGTGATGATCAGCGAGTTGGTCGCAGCGTCCGCCTGGATCATGCCGCCCGGCTGATTGTCGTCGCTCTTGTCCTTGTCGCCGCCGAGCAGGCCGGCTGAACCCGAACCGCCGCTCGAACCATATCCGCCGCCCCCGCCACCGCCCAATGGTGACGCCCCCGAGCTGCTATTGAGTCCGCCCGACGGCAGCGGCGGCGTACCCGACGTGCCCGTCGAATTGCTGCCCAACCCGCCACCGCCGTTCTGGTTGAACGAATTCGCTTCGCTCGAGCCGCCCGACGAGCCGGTGTCGCCGCCCTTGCCGAGCATCCCGCGCAGGGTCTTTGCGAGCTTCGTCGCGTCCGCGTTGCGCAGCGCCACGACGTGCATGTTGCCGGGCATGGTGGTCGGCGTGTCGAGTTGCTTCGCCAGCTGCCTCGCGGCCGCGAGCCGGCCGCCGTTCGACGCGCGGATCAAAAGCGAGTTGGTGCGCGGGTCCGCGGTGACGAAGACCTTCAGCGTCGCGTCGGTGCTGCCGATCGCGCCGGGATCGAGCATCTTGGTCAGTTGCGCGGCGATGTCGATCGCGTTGGCGTTCTTCAACTGCACCACCGACACCGACTGGCCCGCGGCCGTATCGATACCCGCGATGATCTGGGCAATACGCCGCACGTTGTCGGCGTAATCGGTCACGACAATCGTGTTGTTGGCCGGGTAGGCCGCCACGGTATTGTTCGGCGAGATCAGCGGACGCAAGACCGGCAGCAGGTTATTGGCCGATTCGTTCTTCAGCACGAACACCTGCGTGACCACCTGATCGCCGCGCGCAACAGGCGCATTGCCGACGTAGGTCGGCACGCCTTGCAGCTTGGCATCGGCCTCGGGCACGACCTTCAACACGCCGTGATCCTGCACCAGCGAGAAGCCCTGCATCCGCAAAGCGGATTGCAAGGTCTTCAGCGCCTGATCTTCAGGCACCGCGTTCTCCGACACGAGGTTCAACTGACCTTTCACGCGCGGGTCGACGATGATCGTTTTGCCGGTTGCCGCCCCGATCGCCTTGGCCACCTGGTCGATATCGGCGTTCACGAAGTTGAGTGTCACCTGGGCCTGTGCTGTCTGGGCGGTGATCAATCCAGCCACCAGCAGCGCCGTTGCGACGCGACGCAATGCCATACGATTTCTTCTCATGGAATATGGGATCGATGCCGACGGCCGCAGCCGCCGACGGTCATGCAGTGCGAACATTTGAGCAGGCCGCCGCCCTGTCGGTCTGCCAGCCAGTGCCAAGGGCGATCGAGGCCCCGGATGCCGAACATCTAGTGTCCAAAAAAAATGAACAGTAACAGTTTTTCATGTCGTATTTGTCACAAAACAAACGGCTCCGTGCGATTACTCTAAAGATCGTCACAAACTGTCAAGCTATTGAAAGCAAATGTGCTTCTGTGCGCCGAACCGCAGACACGCTTTGTTTTACGCTCGATTATGTCGATTAGCCAACTTGACGCGTAGGGGCCTGCCGGTATGATACGAGCCGTTCGCGGTACTGGTTGCGACTTACCGACACGGGTTTTCCCCGATGCCCGCCAACGGCGCGGCTTGCGAGCCTCACCGGCTCCGAACGGCTGAAGTATGGCGGATACATTGCCTTACCAAAATTTACTCTTGCGATTTATTTAGTCATCTTGACTGATGAAACGAACCTTTGTCACCGTCGCCGCAGGACTTGCCGTGCTGATCGCAGCAGGGCAGGCACGCGCCGATTGCTTTGACGAAGCGGCGAAGTATCAGAAGGTCAACCCCTTGATTCTGCGCGCAATTGCGTGGCAGGAGTCACACAATCGGCCGGACGCGCAGCATAAGAACGCCAACGGCTCGACCGACTATGGCGTGATGCAGATCAATTCGGTCCATCTGCCCGTACTCGCGCAATATGGCATCTCGCAAGGCACGCTGATGGAGCCTTGCAAGAACGTCTATATCGCGGCGTGGCATCTGCGCCGCCAGATGAACAAGTATGGCAATACCTGGCAGGCGGTCGGCGCGTATCACTCCGAGACGCCGGCACTGCGTGATAAGTACGCAATGCAGATCGCTGCGATCCTTCGCAAGTGGAATCTGATGCCCGCTGGACACTGACTCACGCACTTCCCGATCCGGCCCGTCGCGCGGCCGTCACCCGTTTTGATGCACAATGCGGCTTCGTGCTGCCGTCGGTGCTCGGCCATCTTCTGGCCCCGGAGTCACGCGCCCCCTGGCCCGGCACGCCCTCCAATCCTCTTGTCTTTCCGTACTGCGATGAACCAGCCGCTACTGCCCGTCACCGTGCTCTCCGGTTTTCTGGGCGCCGGCAAGACCACGCTTCTGAACCACATCCTCGCGAATCGTTCCGGTTTGCGCGTCGCCGTGATCGTCAACGATCTGGCCGCCGTCAATATCGATGCCACGCTCGTGCGCGACGCCGCAGCGCTCTCGCATGTCGAAGAGCAGCTTGTCGAACTGTCGAACGGCTGCATCTGCTGCACGTTGCGCGACGACTTGCTGGTCGAGATCAAGCGGCTTGCCGGCGAAAAGCGCTTCGATGCGATCCTGATCGAGTCGACCGGGGTGGCCGAGCCGATGCCGATTGCCGAAACCTTCACCTTCGTCGACGAGGACGGCGCGTCGCTATCCGATCTCGCGCAGCTCGATACGATGGTGACGGTGGTCGACGCGTTCAACTTCCTGCGCGACTACGGTTCAGCCGAGGCGCTCTCCGAACGGGGCATCGCCGCGACGGAAGAGGACGATCGGACGCTGGTGGAATTGCTGATCGAGCAGATTGAATTCTGCGACGTGCTGGTGGTGAACAAGGCCGATCTGGTGAGCGCCGATGAACTCACTCGCCTGCAGCGCATCCTCGCCCGCATCAATCCACGCGCCGTGCAGGTGGTGAGCCGTTTCGGCGAGGTGCCGCTTGCCGACGTGCTGAACACCGGGCGTTTCGATTTCGACGAGGCGTCGAGCGCACCGGGCTGGCTGGCATCGCTTAATCATGAAAATGAGCACGGCCATGCCCATCATGGAGAAGCGGACGAATTCGGCATCGGCAATTTCATTTACCGCGCGCGCCGGCCGTTTCACCCGGAGCGCCTATGGGCGCTGCTGCATCAGGAGTGGAAGGGCGTCTTGCGCAGCAAGGGCTTCTTCTGGCTCGCAACGCGTAACGACATCGCCGGTTCGCTGTCGCAGGCGGGTGGCGCTTGCCGGCATGGTCCGGCCGGGATGTGGTGGGCCGCTCAGGATCGCAGCGAATGGCCGGACGGCGACGACGAGCTAGCCGCCGAAATTGCCGCCGACTGGTACGGCGATCCGGACGATCTGAGCATCGGCGATCGCCGCCAGGAACTGGTGATGATCGGCGTTGGCATCGACCCGGCTGTCTGGAAAGCGAAGTTCGACGCATGCCTCGTGACGGACGAGGAATACGCAGCGGGACCGCAAGCGTGGCAACGATTCGCCGATCCGTTCCCGGCATGGGACTTCGACGAAGACGACCATGACCATGACCATGACCATGACCACGATCATCATGGCGATGGCCACGACGCCCATGGCCACGGCGAAATCGTGCATCGGCACGATTGAGCCTGGCGGCCCTTGCGCCGCTTGCTGAGTGTTTAGCCGCGACGCCCGTCGCGGCTAAACAAAAATCGCAGACGAAAAAAAACCCGCCGTTGGCGGGTGTCAACTGCCAGGCAGCAATCTGCTTAGCGCTTGTTGACCGCGTCCTTGAACGCCTTGCCAGCCGTAAACTTGACGGTCTTGGCAGCCGGGATCTTGATAGTTTCGCCGGTCTTGGGGTTACGACCCGTACGTGCTGCGCGCTTGCCCGAACCGAAGCTGCCGAAGCCGATCAACTGAACCGCGTCACCCTTCGACACGGACTTCTTGATCACTTCAAGCAACGTGTCCAGCGTCTCACCGGTTTGAGCCTTGCTGGCGCCGGTCTGTCCTGCGACGGCGTCGATCAGTTCCTGTTTGTTCATTAAGGTTCCTTTCTGAGTTTAGGTTGACACGAACAGCGCGAACGCGCCGATTATACGTGCGCGGGCCGCGCCGTCGAGCAGCGGCGGCTCCGGATCCCCTCCGGACAAATAGCGCCGGGCAGTTGACTGCCCGTCTGCCGTGCTGCCGCGCCCTTCGCGGCGCTTGCTATGATAGCGCAGCGCAAACCCAATCAGGATAAGGGTTTCAAAGAATTAAGCGGTTCCGGAGCCGATATCGAGGGGAAACCCTTCTTTTTCCTCTTCGCGGACCTCAATCGAAGGCTGAAACCCAGTATGGACGTGGCTTGGCGTTGGTTTTTGCCAACGTTATGCGCGTCTTTTTCGCCGCCCGGCGAGCTGCGCGCGCTGGCGGTAACGTCTGACCCGCTCTTTCGAGTGTCATTTTCCGCCGCGCATGACCGATCCGCTGATCCCCGCCGTCCTCGCATTCCGCGACAACGGCACGCCTTTTTCGCCGCTCTACGACGACATCTACCACAGCGCCGTCGGCGGTCTCGAACAGGCTGAATACGTCTTCCTCCGCGGTAACGGGCTGCCGGAGCGGTGGCAGGGACGCCGCGTCTTCACCGTGCTCGAAACCGGCTTCGGCATGGGTATCAACTTTCTGATGAGCTGGGCCGCCTGGCGAGCCGATCCGGCGCGTTGCGAGCGGCTGCACTTCGTCTCGACCGAGAAGCATCCGTTTACTCAAGCCGATTTGCGCAGCGTCTATGCGGCGACGATTTCAGATCCGCAGATTGCCGCGCTGGCGGAAACACTGGCCGCCGAATGGCCGATGCTCGTCCCCGGCACGCACCGGCTCGAATTCGAGGGCGGACGGATCACGCTGACGCTCGTGTTCGCCGACGCGGTAGACAGCTTGCCGGCATTGAGGCTGCGCGCCGATGCGTTCTATCTCGACGGTTTCGCACCGGCCAGGAACCCCGAAATGTGGACACCTGCGATCTTCAAAGCGCTGGCTCGGCTGGCCGGCGAGGGCGCTACGTTCGCGACCTACAGCAGCGCCGGCGACATCAAACGTGCGTTGACGCAAAACGGCTTTGTGTACCAAAAAATTGACGGCTTCGGCTGGAAACGCGCGATGCTGGTCGGCCATTTCGCGCCACGCTGGCGCGTACGCCGCTATGAGCCGCCCGCACCGCTTGAAGTCGACGAACGGCATGCGATCGTGATCGGCACCGGGCTCGCCGGCTGCGCGACGATCGAGCGTCTGGCCTCGCGTGGCTGGCGCGTCACATCGCTGGAACGGCACGCGTCGGTGGCCGAGGACGCTTCGGGCAATCCGGCCGGCGTGTTCCATCCCATGATCTCGCGCGACGACAGCGTCGCTTCGCGTGTCACGCGTGCAGGCTTTCTCTACACGCTCAGACGCTGGGCAGCGCTCGAACGGCTGGGTCACCGCCCAATGCGCGGCGCTCCCGGCCTGTTGCAGATCGCCGCAGACGACGAAGAAGCGCGCTCGATGAGCGAAGCAATCGCGGCGTTCGGTTACCCTTCGGACTATGTGACGCCCGTATCGCTTGGCGAAGCGCAAAGACTTGCGGGCATGCCGCTCGCGCGCGGCGGCTGGCTCTTTCCGGAGGGCGGCTGGATCGACCCGGCGTCGCTTTGTGCCGCGCAATGCGCGGCGGCAGGCGGGCTGCTCGACCGCCGCTTCGGCGTGGACGTGGCGCGCCTCGCGCGGTCCGGCAATCAATGGACCGTCTTCGACGCAGCAGGGCAGGCCATCGCGCGCGCGCCGGTGGTCATTGTCGCAAGCGCACACGAGGCCGCGCGCATCGCCGGTTTGCAGCATGCACCGACCCGCAGCATCCGCGGCCAGCTGACTTTGCTGCCGCCAGGCACCGTACCGCCGCTTGGGATGCCGGTGATGGGCGTTGGCTACGCGGTGCCACTCGCCGACGGCGTCACGCTGACCGGCGCGACCTACGAACTCGACGACCCTGATCCCTCGCTGCGACCAGATGGCCATCTGGAAAACCTCGAGCGTGTCGCGCAGATGCTGCCGGCCTTTGACGGCATCGTCGCTCCGGCACGCGCGGCGGCGCTTGCGGGACGCGTCGCGTTTCGCTGCGTGACGAGCGACCGGATGCCGATGATCGGCAACTTTGCCGACGAAGCCGCATCGGCGCGCGATGCCCAGCGCCTGCGTGGCGCATGGCCGCTCGATTTGCCGCGCGTCGACGGCTTGTACGGCGCATTCGCGTACGGGTCGCGCGGTCTGGTATGGGCGGCGCTGGGTGCCGAGTTGATCGCCTCGCAAATCGAAGGTGAGCCGTGGCCGCTCGAACGGGAGTTGGCCGAAGACATCGATCCTGCCCGCTTCCTCTTACGCGCGTTGCGCCATGGCACAGCGAGTTAACCGCGCGCGCGGAACATTGGTGACGAGTGACGAGAAAAGTTATCCACTGAAATGTGTGGATAACCGCGCGGTTTACCGGCGCAACTCATGTGGAACCGTTGTGGACGTAAACGGGGTAACTTTGCTGCAGCCGAAAACCGCCAAAAGTTACCCTTGTATACCCGCCGTTGCCGCACACGCTGTGCATCCTGTTATGCGAGCGGCAACCCGATGAATTGATTCGGTAAACGGGAGTTATCCACAGAAAACAGGGCACCTTGTTAACTGTTACTACGTATACATACAGTAAACCTGTAAACAGCAGAACCATCTCGAGATCGACCGTGATCGTCGGACCCAAACCATCGGCAATGGGTAGAAAAACACCTCGGACAGTGTCCCGAAGAACACATCTGCAACGTGGAATCTGTACCCTATGAGAGCCCGACCCGTTTTTAAAACGGTCGCTTTTTCCTCATCTTGCGAAGATAACGTACGTTTTACCGTTTTACCTGCATGTTCCTGTCTTTTCGGTCGAGTCTGAAAAAGCTATGGCACAATCGCCGTTCTTTTCCGCGTGGTGCCCCGCCTCTGGCGGCACACGCAGCAATGGAACGGTGCCGCTCAATCAGAATCTGATTCAAAGTCGACGGCGTTCTTTCACCGTGCCAGGCCGGCTGCAACGGCCGCACCCCAGAATGCGCCGCGCCCTCCGCGGCTTCGGTGCGTTCAGATCATCCGATCGTTGAAAACTCGCAACGCGGGTCACGCGAAGCGATCGCAACAGTGAGCGCCTCATGCGCCCACCCGCTCGCCGGTGTTTGCGCCGGTTCGTGTCGTCTGCCGTTGCTGCCAAGGAGAACCCATCACGATGAAGTCGGCGTTTTCATTTTTTCCAGCGTGGCCACTCACACCCGACGCCATTTTTTGGGCTGGTCTCGCATTGCTCGCGGCGGGCCTGTGCGGTGAACTTTGCTATCGCGCATGGCGCTTGCCGCGCATTTCCGGGTATGCGGTCATCGGTCTGGTCGCGGGGGCCGCCGGTTTTGGCGTGATCGATGCGGATTCCGCGAGCGCCGCGCGGCCGCTGCTCGATGTGGCGCTCGGTTTGTTGTTATTCGAACTGGGCAGCCGGCTCGATCTGCGCTGGATTCGCCGCAATCCCTGGCTGATTCTGTCGAGCGTTGCCGAAGCCACGCTCACGTTCGCGCTGGTTTTGCCGGTTTTGTTGTTTCTGAAGGTGCCGCTGATGGTGGCAACGGTGCTCGCCGCGATTGCCATGGCAACTTCGCCGGCGATGGTGATCCAGCTCAAAACCGAGCTGCGCGCGGAAGGTCAGGTTACCCAACGGTTGTTGACCCTTACCGCACTGAACAGCATGTACGCGGTGGTGATCGAAAAACTCGTCTCGAGCTGGTTGCATCAGGAGGTTTACGGCAACGTATACGCCACGATTCTGCAGCCGCTGTATCTGCTGGCCGGCTCGCTGGTGCTGGCCTATCTTCTCGCGCGCACCTGCACGTTTTTTTATCGCCGTCTGAACATGCAGGACGAGCATTCGTTCGTCGCGTTGTTCGGCCTCGTGCTGCTGGCGATTGCGGTGGCGCATGTGTTCAAGCTTTCCACCATTCTTGCGTTGCTGGCCGCGGGCATCATCGTGAAGAATCTTGAAGCGCGTCCGCAATTGTGGCCCGAACATTTCGGTACGGCCGGCTGGTTATTGACCGTGATTCTGTTCGTGCTTACGCTGACCTCGTTCGAATGGAAAGACATCGCACTTGGCGGGGTCGCGGCGCTGGGCCTGATTGTTGCGCGCCTGGCTGCGAAACTGGTGGGCGTGATGGCCTTCGCCAAGCCGAGCGGCTTGAACTGGAAGCAGGGCATGGCCCTCGGTTTGTCGCTATCGCCGATGTCGGCGCTGGCGTACCTG
This sequence comes from Paraburkholderia sp. GAS348, assembly GCF_050434205.1. NCBI lineage: Bacteria > Pseudomonadati > Pseudomonadota > Betaproteobacteria > Burkholderiales > Burkholderiaceae > Paraburkholderia > Paraburkholderia sp. GAS348. The sequence continues at coordinate 105,784 of NZ_JBNPVT010000010.1, read as the reverse complement.
CTTGTCGACGATACCTACACCCTCTATCCGAATTTCGATCCGCAACTGCGCGCGATCGTGATGTGTTCGATTTTCGTGCTGCAGATTCTCGGGCCGTGGCTCGTGTATCGCAGCCTGGCGCTGGTGGCCGAACGGCGCGAAGAGTAAACGCAGCACCGCTCTTCGATGCTTCAGGCGCTTGATTCGCGCGCTTTATCCGACTTATTTGCTTCAAAAACGGCCAGGTGTGTGACACAGGTATGTGACGCACACCAGCCGACCTCACTCTGGGGACGCCATGTCACTCGAACCCTTCATCGATTCGAAACCGTTCACTTTCGGCGTCGAACTCGAAATGCAGATCGTGAATACGCACGACTATGATCTGACCAAAGCCGGCTCGGATCTGATGCGCCTCATCAAGGATGAAAAAATCCCCGGCAACATCACGCCGGAAATCACCGAAAGCATGATCGAGTTGTCGACCGGTATCTGCACGACGCACGAACAGGCCGTTACCGATTTGCGCAAGATCCGCGATACGCTGGTTTCCGCGGCTGATCATCTGAACGTCGGCTTGTGCGGCGGCGGCACGCACGCATTCCAGCAATGGAGTGAAAGGCAGATCGTCGATACGCCGCGCTTTCAGTATCTTTCAGAGTTGTACGGCTACCTTGCCAAGCAATTTACGGTGTTCGGCCAGCACGTGCACATCGGCTGTCCTGATCCGAACAGCGCGCTGTATCTGCTCCATTCCATGTCGCGCTTCATTCCGCATTTCATCGCGTTGTCCGCTTCGTCGCCGTTCGTACAAGGTGTCGACACCGGTTTTCATTCGGCACGACTGAATTCCGTGTTCGCGTTTCCGTTGTCGGGCCGCGCGCCGTTCGTGTTGACGTGGGATAGCTTTGAGGAATACTTCTCGAAGATGGTTCATACGGGCGTGGTCAACAGCATGAAGGATTTTTACTGGGACATCCGCCCGAAGCCCGGTTTCGGCACGATCGAAGTGCGCGTGATGGATACGCCGTTTTCAGTGGATCGCGCCGCGGCGATTGCCTGCTACATCCAGACGCTTGCACGGCATCTGTTGCTCGACAAGCCGATCACGCCGAAGGAAGACGATTACCTCGTCTATACCTTCAACCGCTTCGAGGCATGCCGCTTCGGTCTGGCCGGCAACTGCATCGATCCGCAAACGAGCGAACGCAAGACGATTTCCGAAGACATCCTCGAAACGCTGGATCTGATTGCACCGCACGCCGAAGCATTGGGTTCGGGCAAAGCGCTCGCCGAAATCGGGGCGATCGCGCGCGGTCAGGTCAATGACGCGACGTGGTTGCGCGGGGTTTTCGAGCAGGAAAAGTCCTTGCACGAAGCTGTAAGGCAGCAGTGTCTGCAGTGGCGAGCCTAGCTGGATCCAGGATTGTTTACGTTAAACCGTAAGGAAGACCCGCTTCGTGCGGGTTTTTTTCGCAAATAAATTTCCAGCTCGGGGGCCTTCAGATTTTTCTAAAATTTTCGTATACAAACGTAGTAGTAGTTAACAAGCATTGCATCTGCCTGTGGACAACTGAATAATTCCCTGAAAAGTCAAAGCACTATGTAGACTATAAGTGGGCTGATCCGAGGCGCATAGGCGCCGGTATACGGGGACAACTTTGGTAAGGGCTGAGGCGGCTGGCTACTTATCAAGAATCGGCACACACGCCATCCGCGGTGTTTTCCCGTGGTTATCCACAGCTTACGTTGGATAACTTAGCTGTACGATTGGCCGGTCTCGCATAGAATGTCGTTTTCGCCGCTTTGGCTTGCAAGGCGGTAAATTTTTGAGATAGTAGAAACCGTCTCGTCTGCTGTTGGGCGAGGCTACCCCACACAGGCTACGGGCGTGTTCGGCGGCGGTTTGCCGGCATTGCACGCAAGCTTTAATAAACCAAACGAAGATTATGAGCGAAGGCGTATACGGAGAAAAGGCAGCTGGGCGAGTGACCCACAGCCTATTGCGATTGAGCACGGCCATGCGGAGCCAGGCTTGGGAATGGGCGGAGGGCGCAGGCCTTACGCCGACTCAGGGCGAAATCCTGGTCTTGCTGATGCAGCGTAAAGGCCCGATGCGTCTCGGCGAAATTGCCCGTGAAACGGCGTTGACCGCCGCGACCACGAGCGATGCCGTGAGCACGCTCGAGACCAAAGGCCTGGTCGAAAAGCGCCGTGCCCTCGACGACGGCCGCGCCCTCGCGGTCCGTCTGACGGCGCGTGGCCGCACCGCCGCGAAACGCGCTGCGCAATGGCCGGACTTCCTGGCCAAAGCGGTCGGCACGCTGCGCGACGAAGAGCAGACGCTGTTCTATCGCACGCTGCTCAAGACCATCCACCAGCTGGAAGCGCAAGGCACCATTCCGCCGCACCGCATGTGCCTGAGCTGCACGCACTTCGAGCCGAGCAAGAATCCGAAGAAGACGCCGCATCACTGCGCGCTGCTCAATATGAACATGTCGGACACGGATTTGCGTCTCGATTGCTCGGTCTACGAAGCGGCCGACATCGCTACCCAAAAGAAGACCTGGAAGATCTTCGCCCAATAAGGCGGCTTCTTCCCGGACAATCCGCTACACTGCGAAGCCGTGTTCCGGCGGGCGGCGATTGCCGTCCGCCGGCCGGTTCGCGCCGCGCGTAGCGGCAAGTCTTTAGTCAACCTGAAGGTGGGACAGGCTGATGAATCACGAAGTTCTGGCCATTCGCCATGTGCACTTCGAAGATCTGGGCAGTCTTGAACTGGAGCTCGGCGAGCGTAGTCGGCCGGTGCGTTATCTCGATGTCGGCTTTGCCCGTATCGAAGCACCCAACCCTGTTGCCGCGTCGCTCATGGTCGTACTCGGCGGCCCGATCAGTGCAACCGACGACGCCCTTTACCCGACGCTCGTCCCGTTGCTCTCCATGATCGAAAAGCGCATTGCCGCCGGTTTGCCGACGCTCGGCATCTGCCTCGGCGCGCAATTGATCGCCCGTGCGCTCGGCGCGCGCGTTTATCCCGCGGGTCATACCGAACTCGGCTGGACACCGCTTACGCTCACCGATGCCGGCCGTGCTTCGCCGGTGCGTCATCTGGATGGCGCGCACACGTCGATGCTGCATTGGCACGGCGACACCTTCGATCTGCCCGACAACGCCACGCGTCTCGCCTCGACGCCCGCCTGCGAAAACCAGGCGTTCGCCTGGGGCGGCCACGTGCTGGGTCTGCAATGTCATCCGGAGATTCGCGCTGACCGGTTCGAACCCTGGCTGATCGGCAACGCCGGTGAGATAGCCGGACACGGTATCGATGTACGTCAGTTGCGGGCCGAGACTGCGCAGTTCGGTCCGGCGCTGGAAGCCGCCGCGCGCCGGATGTTCGGCGAGTGGCTCGATCAGGTCGAGCCGAAACCCTGATCTGCGCGTGCCTGCAGACAATCACCCGCAGTGCTATGCTCGTTCGCTCCTGGTTTTTAGTGGGCGTAATCCATGAGCGCGCTTTTTTCTCCGCTCACGCTGCGTAGCGTGACGCTTCCCAATCGTATCGTCGTCTCCCCGATGTGCCAGTATTCCGCCGAACGTGGCGAGGCTACGGCGTGGCACATGATCCATCTCGGCAGTCTCGCGTTATCGGGCGCCGGCATGTTGTGCATCGAGGCGACCTCCGTCGAGCCGGACGGCCGGATTACGCCGAACGATCTTGGACTGTGGGACGACGCCACCGAAGCCGCACTGGAGCCGGTCCTGGCCTCGATCCGCAAGCATTCGCAGATTCGCGTTGCCATGCAGTTGTCACATGCAGGGCGCAAGGCGTCGAGTCGTGTGCCTTGGGAAGGCGGTCAACTGATTCCAGTTTCGCAAGGCGGCTGGCTGCCGCATGCACCGTCGGCGTTGCCGCACAAAGCGGGTGAAGAGCCGCCGCTCGCCCTCGACACACCCGCACTGAACCGGATTCGCGAAGCGTTCGCGGCTTCCGCGCGCCGCGCCGCGCGCCTCGGCGTCGATGCGCTGGAAGTGCACGCGGCGCACGGCTATCTGCTGCATCAGTTTCTGTCGCCGATCGCCAATCAACGCAGCGACGACTACGGCGGCTCGATGGAAAACCGTATGCGCTTCCCGCTCGAAATCTTCGATATCGTGCGCGCTGCGTTTCCCGCCGACAAACCGGTTGGCGTGCGGGTCTCGGCGACCGACTGGGTCGAAGGCGGCTGGACGCTAGAGGACACGATTGCGTTTGCGCAGGAGTTGAAAAAGCGCGGCTGCGACTGGATCGACGTGTCGTCCGGAGGTGTCTCGCCCTTGCAGAGGATTCCGCTTGAGCCGGGTTACCAGATTCCTTTCGCACGGGCCGTCAAACAGGCAACCGGCCTCACTACCATCGGTGTGGGCCTGGTTACGGATCCGCTCCATGCCGAACAAATCATCGAAGAAGGGGATGCCGATCTGATCGCGCTGGCCCGCGCGTTGCTGTACAACCCGCGTTGGCCGTGGCACGCCGCGGCGCAACTCGGCGCAACGGTCGAAGCGCCGCCGCAGTACTGGCGTTCGCAACCGCGCGACCAAAAGGCACTGTTTGGCGAGATTTCGTTCGGACAACGGTGAACCTGCCCATGCGCCCCATGCGCACACGTCTTTTTGACGGTTGAACGAAGCCGTCTTGAGCGTGTAGGATGCCGGATGTGGCGCATGAGCGTCGCAGGTCGACGCGGCGCTCGCAAGGCGCCGCGTTTGCTATCCGCGTCAGGAAAAGCAGCGCGTTAGACGTGGGCGTTTCTGGCGGCTGCCGGATCTTCACCCCCAGTTCTTCACAAGGATTCATTCAATGAGTTCACGCAGGATCGCCGTGCGCCGTTCGGGTGTGCACGGCAAAGGCGTGTTTGCCATCGAGCCGATTGCGGCGGGCGAGCGGCTGATCGAATACAAGGGTGAGCGAATCTCCTGGAAAGAAGCGTTGCGCCGTCATCCGCATAATCCGGACGAACCGAATCACACGTTCTATTTCGCGCTCGACAGCGGCAAGGTGATCGACGGCAAAGTGGACGGCAACAGCGCGCGCTGGATCAACCATTCATGTGCGCCGAACTGCGAAGCCGAAGAGATCGACGGTCACGTCTACGTACATGCGCTGCGCGACATCGCCGAGGGGGAGGAAATCTTTTACGACTACGGCCTCGTCATCGACGCGCGTCAGACCAAGAAGCTCAAGAAGGAATACGAATGCCGTTGCGGCACGCGCAAGTGCCGCGGCACGATGCTGGCGCCGCCGGAGAACGCGAAGGGCGCTTCCAGGTCCGACAAGACGGTGAAGAAGGCGAAAACGTCTGCGAAAAAAGCGAAGAAGAAATGAAGCGGGCCGCCTTGGCTGGACCCTGAGTTGAACGCAATTGAACTCAAGGCAGCCCGTGGCAGCGCATTGACCCACTGCAGAGTCACATATCGATCGGCGCCGAGTGCGCCGATTTTTTTGCCGGACGCCGTGTCTCGGGATCGACGTCGTGCCGAACGCTGACTGGTATAAGCGGAATACGCACGATAAAGCGCGCACCGCCTTCCGGCGCATCTTCGTAATGGACGCTGCCGTGATGCAGCACCATGATGTCGTGAACGATCGCGAGACCGAGACCGGCGCCGCTATCCACACCGGCGTCGCTTTGACCGTCGCCGCGGAAGAACCGTTTGAACAGATCGGCTTGCTGCGTGAGCGGCACGCCCGGCCCGTTGTCTTCGACGATGATCTCGGCCATGCGCAGATCGTCGATCACCGTTTGCGACACCGTCACGGTGATGCGGCCGCCATCGAAGCGCGAAGGCGGCACGTACTTGAGCGCGTTATCCAGCAGATTGGCGATCACTTCGTGCAGCAGCACCGGATTGCCGCGCGCCATCAGCGGGTGATCGTTGGCCGGATCGTCGAGGCGCTGGAAGCCGAGGTCGACGTGGAAGGTCAACGCGCGCGGCACCCATTCCGCACCCGTGTCGAACGCGAGTGCGGCCATATCCACGTTGACGAAGCGTGCCGCCTGTTCGCCTGGCTCCGCGCGCGCAAGCGAAAGCAGCTGGTTTGATAGCCGCACGGCGCGGTCGGCCGCCGCGCGCAGTTCACGGACTGCGGCGAGTGTCTGCTGCGGGTCACGCGCGACCGCGGCCTGTTCCGCATGCAGTTTGACGGCGGTGAGCGGCGTGCGCAGCTGGTGCGCGGCGTCGGCGATAAATTTGCGCTGGCCGTCGAGGGCGGTTTTCAGACGATCGAGCAGCGCGTTCAGGGCGCCGGTGAGCGGCCGGATTTCAACTGGTACAAAGGTTTCGTCCACCGGTTCGAGCGACGTGTGGGTCTGCCGGTTCAGTGAGTCCGCCAGGTCGGTGAGCGGATTAAGCTGTTGATTGACGACACGCCACACGATCACCCAGCCCGCCAGCAGCAGCAACAGCAGCGGCATCATGATCGCGACCAGAAACTCGGCGGCGATGCGAAAACGGTGATGCACCGGCTGACCCACTTCGACGACGATTGGATTGCCGGTGGGCTGGTCGACGCGCACCTGCGCCACGCGCACCGTCACACCGCCGTGCTGCGTTTCGAAGACGTACGCGTAATGCATGCGCCGCACGCTGGTGCCCTGCAGCGGCAGATTGTGGTCGCCGGCGATTTCGGTTTCGCCGTTGCTGATCCGATAGACGAGCTGTTCGACCGGATCGGAGAACATGGCCTGCGCGAGCGGCGGCACCGTCACCTTGGCGTCAGGGCCGGCTATCTGGATCTGTTTGGAGATCGCCGTGGCGAGATCGGCGAGCGAGCGGTCGACCACGTGCTGCGTGTACTGCCATGCCAGCCAGTAAGCGATCAGGCCGCTCATCAGCGCGAGCAGCGAAAGGGGAGCAGCGAGGCGCCGCAGCAGCGTGCGGCGCAGACTATTGGCGGCCGGCTGGGGCATGATCGAACGCACGGGAAAGGGGCAACGGCGTAAAGCGCCGTGGCGCCGTGAAAATTCGCTGGGAGCCGGCGAATTGCGCACCGAATGCGCGGCGCCGGCCCGGCGCCGTCAGGCCGCAATGCAGCGTGCGGCCCTTGCGACGATTATGCTGCCTGGCGGATTTCCTGCAACAGGTAACCGAAGCCACGCACCGTGACGATTTCGACGCGGCAGCTTTCGAGCTTTTTACGCACCCGGTGCACGTAGACTTCGATCGCGGTATCGCCGAGATCGCCGCCGAAGTGTGTCAGGTGGTCTTGCAGCTGAGCCTTGCTGACCACACGGCCGTGGCGCAGCAGCAGCATTTCGAGTACCGCGAATTCGCGCGGCGACAGTTCGAGCGGCTTGTCGTCGTTGAAAATGCGACGATCGACGCCCGACAGACGCACACCGCCCAGCGACACTTCCGGACGCGGCATGTCGCCGTGCGGGCCGCTGCGGCGCATCACGGCGCGGATGCGCGCTTCGAGTTCGGTGGGTTCGAACGGCTTCAGCATGTAGTCGTCCGCGCCGGAATTCAGGCCTTGCACGCGGTCGTTCAACTCGTCGCGCGCGGTGAGGATGATCACCGGCGTATGGCGATTGCTCTGACGAAAGCGCGCGAGCAGCGTCATGCCGTCGATGCCGGGCAGGCCCAGATCGAGGATCACCAGCTCGTGGCGGTTTTGGGTGAGGGCCTGTTCGGCGAAAATGCCGTCATGGACCATGTCGACGGTGAAGCCGGCTTGTTCGAGACTACTTTGGATGCCGCGTGCGATGGGGCGGTCATCTTCGATCAGAAGGAGTCGCATGGATTTCGCTCAAGTACAATGGTTTTAGGCGTTTGGGCAAGCGGTTCGCCGGGGCGCCTGCTGCACAGGCAGCGTGCCGCGCGGCCATGCCGAACTGGCACCAGGCTCCCACGAAGCAGCTGTCGAGCAGCCGTGAAGTAGCACAAAGCAGCCACAAAGCAGCCATCGAGCGATCACGACGTCATGTCCGAGATAACGATTCACGAACTGGAAGCCGCAATCAACTTCTGGCGCGCCCGCTCACCTTCGAGCGGCGACGAACTCGTTCTATGCAAGGAGGCAAGCGCGCTCTCCAAGCCGTATGCGCTGATGATTGTACAGCGTCAGCAGACGCTATCACCGGATCGTTTGGACGGGATCGCGAGGCTTGCGTGGGATTCTTACGTGCGCCTTAATAATAGCCTGTAGAACTGAAGGTTTGGGCGCCGGCTTGCCTGCAATGCCCTTTCATTCCCCTCAAATCGTTCGATTCGGGGTGCATCAAGGCCCTTGATCGCTTGTATTACTCGGTAATACTGTCGATAAATCGTGCCAATTTGATGTCCCGCTCGGTCAAACCATTCGCCTCGTGCGTCGACAGCGTGATCTCCACCTTGCTGTACACGTTGAACCATTCCGGGTGGTGGTCCATCTCCTGTGCCTTGATCGCCACGCGTGTCATGAAGCCGAATGCTTCGTTGAAGTCGGCGAACTTGAAGTGGCGCTGAATCGCGTCGCGGCCCGCCACGGCTTGCCAGCCGTGCAGTTCAGCAACTTGCGTGGCGCGTTCTTCGGAAGTCAGTTTGTGAATCATGGTGCTACCTCGTCGATCTGAACAGGCGCGCCGGTCGGCGTGCGTATCCGCTATTTTTTCACGGATGCAGGCGGTCCGCTGTCGGCCGGGTCAGCTCGTGTTGTCAGATATCGCCGTCGGCCAGCCAGCCTTCCCGCGTGCCGCGCGTGATGACGTGATCGCGCTCGAGCACGTCGCCTGCCGCGAACGCCGGTTCCGCGGCCAGCTTGGCCAGCAATGGCGCGAAGTCGGTTTGCGCGACGCCGAACAATTGCGCGAAGTCGTCGATCACGAAGTAGGTTTTCTGGAACGTGTCGATGCGGTAGCGCGTGCGCATCACACGTTCGAGGTCGAAGCCGAGCCGGTTCGGCGCTGCGCTTTGCTGGCTGTAGAACGTCTCGCCTTTGCTCGACACGATGCCCGCGCCGTAGATTTTCACGCCGTTCGGACTCGCCGCGTCGCGGATCAGGCCGAACTCGACTGTGTACCAATAGAGCCGCGCGAGCAGCGGCAGGGCGCCGGCATCATTAGCGGCGAGCGCAGCGCGGCCGTACGCATGCATGTAGTCCGCGAACACCGGATTGATCAGCAGCGGCACGTGGCCGAACAGATCGTGAAAACAGTCCGGTTCCTGCAGATAATCGAGTTGGTCGGGGCGGCGCATCCACCATGTCACGGGAAAGCGGCGGTTCGCCAGATGCTCGAAGAACACCTGGTCTGGCACGAGTCCGGGCACGGCGACGATTTGCCAGCCCGTCGCGGGCGTCAGCCTGGCGTTGATTTCGTCGAAAGAGGGCACGCGGTCGGACGGCATGCCGATACGGTCGACGCCTGCCAGAAATTCATCGCACACACGCCCCTTGAGCAGCGCGGTCTGGCGCGCATAAAGCTGTTGCCATACAGCGTGGTCGACTGCGCCGTATCGTTCGGTCGGCTGGTCGATGGTGAAATCGGCGCGGGTTTCGAGGCCGGCCTCGAATTGCTCTTGGAGTTTGGCGGTGTTGGCTGGGGACATGATGCTGCGCGCTCTACGGTGACTGCGGGTTGAAACGGTGATGCAAGTGTAGAGCGGTGAGTCTGCGGAATGGGCGCAATGATGGCGTTGTCGCGCCGTGGTATGCAATAATCGCGCATCAAATACAGGTTTAATGCGGATATCGATCATGTTAGAACTCGATCACTTCGATCTCGCGCTGCTGGACGTTCTTCAGCGCTTCGGCCGGGCCACGCATCAGCAATTGGCTGAGCAGGTGCCGCTGTCACCGTCGCAGATCGGGCGGCGCCTGCAGCGCCTGGAGCAGGTGGGCGTGGTGGACGGCTATCGTGTCGTGTTGCGCCCGGAAAAGCTCGGGCTCGGCGTGACGGCTTTTACGAGTCTGAAGTTAAAGCATCACGGCGACTCGATCATCGAGCAATTCCAGCAACAGATCGAGGTGCTGCCGGAAGTACTGGAATGTCACGCGGTGGTCGGCGACGCCGATTATCTGCTGCGCATCGTCGCGCCCGATCTGAATTATCTGTCGACGTTCGTGATGAAGAAGTTGATGCGGGTACCGGGTGTCGACAGCGTGCGGTCCAACATCGTGTTGACCACGTTCAAGCGCAACGGACCGTTGCCGCTAGGCCATCTGTCGCCCGGGGCGGCCGCCGCTTGATACAGCGGCTTCCCGGCCTTTCGGGTGTTTGGGGGGCGAAGGGAGGCGCGGTTCCAGGATTGATGTCGCCGCGACCCGTGATGCTTAAGTTTTACGCAGCCTGCTTCGGTTCGCTGTCCGGGCTCAGCAAATCGACATAGGCGACCGCTACCAGGTCCGATTCCGGCACGCCGAGGGATTGGAACATCGCGTGTGCTTCGGCATGGCCGCCTTCTTCGTCGTCGTCCTGAGCCAGCACGACTTCGAGCTCGACGAAGTCGCCGAGACCATCGACGCGGTCCAGATGGATCCGCGTACGCCCCGTCAGATAAACGTGACGTTCTTTCGTGACGATGCCACGCGTGGTCAGCGCCGTGGCGAGCAGCGCGTGCATCGCTTCAGGGTTGGTCACCGGGCTGCGCGTGTAATACGACGCCTTCGGGCCATCGCGGTCGTCGCGCTGATAGAAGATCAGTTCGGCCGGCGTGCCGTCGTCGAACTGGCGCAGCTTCAGGCGGCCACGCGGCACATCGTAGAAAAAGTCCTGCTGGCGGAAGATCAGCGGTGCGTCCGGTGCAAGCTTTGCAGCTCGCTCGCGCAGTTGCTCGAAATGCTGGGCGCGGGCTTTGATTTCAATGTTGCGTGCCATGTCAGGCTCCTGTCGAAGGATGGCGTGGCCGGCGGCTTCCGGTATTGCCGGGGCGAAGCTGCCGGGAAGGACAAAGTCAGACGGAACAAAAGCGAAGTAGGCCGGCGCGTGAGCGCGAACCCTCAATCTAACAAAAAGCGCGTGACAGCGTAGTTTCAGATGACGGGGCCGACGAGGATGGCCTGTCAATGTGACCAGCGCCAACGACCGCCAAGGGCGATCCGCGTGGCCGCGCTGCACGGAACCGCCAGCGGGCATGACCAGCGGCACGATGAACGGATGTCATGAGCGTGACTCATATCGCTCTCGTTTTGCCCTCGTGCGTGCCCTCATGCCGCTCTCATGTCGCTCTCATGCCGTCCTCATGTCGCCCATTGCCGCTCGATCAGCTTCAACGCGGCAGCGATCGCCGGTTCGTCCTTGCGCTCCGCCAGCGTGATAAAGCTGAGCTGGGTCGGCACCGTGACGCCTTCGACGATGGTCAACGCGTGTGCATGGGCTTCGGCGATCGCGGTGGCGTCGCGCGCGAGCGTCAGACCGACGCCTGACTTGACCAGATCGAGCATCGACGGCTCCTGATCCACCTCCGCCACCTTAACCGGTTTGACGCCGGCCTCGCCAAAGCAGCGCGACAACAATCGATTGTGCGCGGACGCGGGCGGCGTCCAGATCCACGGCAGTGCGGCGAGCGAACGCCAGTCGCGCGCACCCTTCACGCGATCTTTCCAGCCCGCCGGCGCGAGCACGCGGTACTGGAAGTGCGTGAGCGTGACGGCGTGAAAGGTGGCGCCGTCGCGGGGATCGTCATCGGATGGAAGGCCGATGTAATAGCCCACATCCAGTTCCCCTGCGCGAACCTGCTCCAGCACCCAGCCCGACATGCCGTGGCGCAGGGCCGTTTCGATATGCGGCCAGGTTTCCACCAGTTGCTTGAGAAAGCCGCCGAGGCGCAGAAAAGCCGGATCGAGGATCGTGCCGATCCGCAATCGGCCGCGCACTTCGTGGCGCAGCGACGCCGCCGCGCGCTGCACGTCGCTCGCCGCGCCCAGCGCGCGTTCGGCATGGGGCAGCAGGGCCTGGCCATCGCGCGTCAGCGAAAGCCCGTGCGAGGTCCGCGTGAACAGCGTCACGCCGAGCGTCTCCTGCAAATGCTTGATTTGCAGGCTGACGGCAGGTTGGGTCAGGTGAAGCTGCACCGCGGCACGCGTGAGGTTGCCCTCGCGCGCGACGGTGACGAACGCCCGTAGCAGAGTCAGATCCATATCCTGATATTAGCTCGGCTTATAGCGCAGTTGAGCATTACTCATTGGATTTGTCGCCCCGAAGCGCCGTACGCTTGCGTTCATCACGCCGCTGCGACGGGTGGAACACATTCATAGGAAGAGGACAAGAAGATGAGCGAGACATATCAGGACGAGACCGTCCGGAGCGAGACGCGCGCACGCGCGCTGACCCATTTCATCAACGGCAAGGCGATCGACGGCACGAGCGGCCGCTTTGGCGACGTCTTCAATCCTGCGCTTGGCAGCGTGAGCGCACGCGTGCCGCTGGCGAGCGTCGCTGAAGTAGACGCAGCGGTTGCTGCCGCTAATGCCGCGTTTCCTGCATGGAGCGAAACCGCGCCGATCAAGCGGGCGCGCGTGCTGTTCAAGTTCAAGGAATTGCTCGACCGTCACCATGACGAACTGGCGGAGTTGATCACGCGTGAGCACGGCAAGGTGTTTTCGGATGCGAAGGGCGAGGTGATGCGCGGCATCGAGATTGTCGAGTTTGCGTGCGGCATTCCGAATCTGCTGAAGACCGACTTCACCGACCAGATCGGCGGTGGCATCGACAACTGGAATCTGCGTCAGCCGCTGGGCGTGGTCGCTGGCATTACGCCATTCAATTTCCCGATGATGGTGCCGTGCTGGATGTTTCCGGTGGCGATCGCATGTGGCAACACGTTCGTGCTGAAACCGTCAGAGCGTGATCCTTCCGCCTCGAATCGATTGGCCGAACTGCTGAAGGAAGCGGGATTGCCGGACGGCGTGTTTAACGTTGTGCATGGCGACAAGGTGGCGGTGGATGCGCTGCTGGTGCATCCCGAGGTGAGTGCGCTGTCGTTTGTCGGTTCGACGCCGATTGCGGAGTACATCTATACGGAAGGCACGAAGCACGGCAAGCGCGTGCAGGCTTTGGGCGGGGCGAAGAATCACCTCGTGGTGATGCCGGACGCGGATCTCGATCAGGCGGTCGATGCGTTGATCGGTGCGGCGTATGGTTCCGCGGGCGAGCGGTGCATGGCGATTTCGGTGGCGGTTGCGGTGGGGCATATTGCTGACGAATTGATCGAGCGACTGACGCCGCGGGTGAAGAGCCTGAAAATTTTGAATGGCATGGAATCGGAAGCCGAGATGGGGCCGTTGGTGACGGCGGCGCATCGCGAGAAAGTGGCGGGTTATATCGATGCTGGGATTGCGGCTGGTGCGAAGCTGGTTGTCGATGGGCGTGGCCATCAGGTGGCCGGGCATGAGAAGGGGTTTTTTCTCGGCGGAACCTTGTTCGATGATGTCTCGACCGATATGAAGATTTACCGTGAAGAGATTTTCGGTCCGGTGCTGTGTGTTGTGCGGGTGCCGGATTTTGCTTCTGCTGTTGAGCTTGTTAACGCTAACGAGTTTGCTAATGGGGTGGCGTTGTTTACCTCCGATGGCGGCGTGGCTCGGGCTTTTTCGCGGCAGATTGAGATTGGGATGGTGGGGATTAATGTGCCGATTCCTGTGCCGATGGCGTGGCATTCTTTTGGTGGGTGGAAGAGGTCTTTGTTTGGGGATCACCATGCCTATGGGGAAGAAGGGGTGCGGTTTTATACGCGGTACAAGAGCATCATGCAGAGGTGGCCGGATAGCATCGCCAAGGGGGCGGAGTTCACTATGCCGGTGGCTAAATAGGATTGGGTTTTTGCCTGTGCGGCACCTTTTTCTGTGCGCTTGCGGCGGTGGGATTTAGTTGATCTATTTGCCTGTTCGGCGCTTGTTTGGCTGTATGCCCAGGCCAACGCCGCAAGTGCGCAGAAAAAAGCGCCGGGCAGGCAGACAAGCCAAAAAGAAAATGCCAACACCGCAGGCAATAAAGCTTAGGAGACAAAACAATGAACAACTCAGAAAAATCGCCAACAACGACCCGCCGCCTGGAAGGCGAATTCGACTACATCATAGTCGGCGCCGGCACGGCAGGTTGCGTGCTGGCCAACCGCCTATCGGAAGATCCAGAAGTACAAGTCCTCCTGCTAGAAGCCGGCGGCAAAGACGACTATCACTGGATCCACGTGCCGGTAGGCTACCTCTACTGCATTGGCAATCCCCGCACGGACTGGCTCTACAAAACCCAATCGGAACCCGGCCTGAACGGCCGCTCCCTCTCATACCCAAGAGGCAGAGTACTAGGTGGCAGCTCATCAATCAACGGCATGATCTACATGCGCGGCCAGCGCGAGGACTACGACGAATGGGCCCGCGTCACCAACGACGCCTCCTGGTCATGGAACGCCGTCCTCCCCATCTTCAAACGCAGCGAAGACCACCACGCTGGTGCGTCCGAATCGCATGGAGCAGGCGGCCCATGGCGCGTCGAAAAGCAACGCCTGAAATGGAAGATCCTCGAAGAGTTTTCACAAGCCGCGCAACAAACCGGCATACCCGCCACCGACGACTTCAATCGTGGTGACAACACCGGCGTCGGCTACTTCGACGTCAATCAGAAACGCGGGGTCCGTTGGAATGCATCGAAAGCATTCTTGCGTCCCGCGCTCAAGCGTCCGAATCTCACCGTCATCACCGGTGCGCACACACAACGCGTCGTATTCGAAGGACGCCGCTGCACCGGTGTCGAATATCGCGGCGACAACACCGACTATCTCGCCAAAGCCCGTTGCGAAGTGATCCTCAGTTCCGGCGCGGTCAACTCTCCGCAATTGCTCGAACTCTCCGGTATCGGCAATGGCACGCGTCTGCAGAATCTCGGCATCGAGGTTGTGAAGGATCTGCGCGCAGTCGGCGAAAATCTGCAGGACCACCTGCAATTGCGAATGGCCTATAAAGTCGACGGCGTGCGCACGCTCAATACCGCCTCCGCCCATTGGTGGGGCAAGCTGTTGATCGGCATGCAATACGCAGTGTTTCAAAGCGGCCCCATGTCGATGTCGCCATCGCAACTCGGCGCGTTCGCCAAATCCGATCCGGACGACCGCTCGCTCACGCGCCCCGACCTCGAGTACCACGTGCAGCCGCTCTCGCTCGATCGCTTCGGTGAACCGCTGCATCGCTTTAATGCCTTTACCGCGTCGGTGTGCCAGTTGCGACCCACCTCGCGTGGCAGCATTCACATCGAATCGGCCGATGCTTCGGCGCCGCCGTTAATCGCGCCCAACTACCTGTCCACCGATTATGACCGGCACGTCGCCGCCAACGCGCTGCGTCTCACGCGCCGCATTGCCGCAGCACCGGCGCTCGCGCCCTATCGGCCGCAAGAGATTCTGCCCGGTGTCCAGTACCAGACCGAAGAAGAACTTCAGCAGGCCGCGGGCGCGGTCGGTACCACGATCTTTCATCCGGTCGGGACCTGTCGCATGGGCACCACCGACGATCCCGGCGCGGTGGTCGACAACCGGCTACGAGTTATCGGTGTTGACGGTTTGCGTGTGGTCGACGCATCAATCATGCCGTCCATCACATCGGGCAACACCAATTCGCCGACGCTGATGATCGCAGAGCGCGCCAGCGACATGATCCGTGAAGACCGTCGCGCACGCGTGGCCGGCAGCGTTACGGTTCAGACGAGCACTGCGCCGCCTGTGTCCGCTGTGTGACACATCGCGCCCGCCTTAGGCCTGCCCCAGGCAGTCTTGATCCACTAAGTGCAAATCCCGATGAATGCGCTGCATCATTGGCGCGACAATGGCAGCCATGCTGCGTGCCGCACTGTGGATTACCGTCCGGATTGGTGCAGCACGCCAATGAGCGGCACGGGCGTGTCGCCGTCATCAAACGTCGCGCAGCCTTTCGCGCGGAAGATCGTAGTGCTTCGCCTTACTCCGTATGGAAGGGAACATGATTCTCGGCGATACGATTCTCGAAACGCGCGGCCTCACCCGCGAGTTCAAAGGCTTCATCGCCGTGAACGGGGTGAACCTGCGCGTGCGCCGTGGTTCGATCCATGCGCTGATCGGCCCTAATGGGGCAGGCAAGACCACCTGCTTCAATCTGCTCACCAAATTCCTCGAACCGACCGCAGGCCAGATCGTCTTCAACGGAATCGACATCACCAATGAACGCCCGGCGCAAATCGCCCGGCGCGGCATCATCCGCTCGTTTCAGATCTCTGCTGTATTTCCGCATCTGACAGCATTGCAGAACGTGCGCGTCGGTTTGCAGCGCGTGCTCGGCACGGCATTTCATTTCTGGAAGAGCGAACGCACGCTGCGTCAACTTGACGATCGGGCAATGGACCTGCTCACGCAGGTGGGTTTGACTGATTTCGCCGATGTATTGACCGTCGAGCTTTCATACGGCCGCAAACGCGCACTGGAAATCGCCACCACGCTCGCAATGGAGCCCGAGTTGATGCTGCTCGACGAACCGACGCAAGGCATGGGCCATGAAGACGTCGATCGCGTCACCGCCTTGATCAAGAAAGTATCGAGCGGGCGCACGATCCTGATGGTCGAGCACAACATGAACGTGATCGCCGGCATCTCCGACACCATCACCGTCCTGCAACGGGGCGAAGTGCTCGCCGAAGGAAGCTACGCCGAAGTGTCGAAGAATCCGCTCGTGATGCAAGCCTATATGGGCAGCGCCGACGCGGCGCTCGCCGGAGCCCACGCATGAATACGATTGCCGAAATGTCGAAGAACCCGCTCGTAATTCAAGCCTATAGGGAGAGCGTCGATGCGGCGCTTGCCGGAGCCCGCGCATGAATACGATTGCCGAGCGCGAAAGCCTTGAGGTGAGCGGCATGGCTGGCGGTGCCCCTGCGCTGGAGATCGCGGGTTTGCAGGCATGGTACGGGGAGTCCCATATCCTGCATGGCGTCGATTTGACGGTGAACCGCGGCGAAGTCGTCACGCTGCTGGGCCGTAACGGCGCGGGGCGCACCACCACACTGCGCGCGATCATGGGGCTGACCGGCCGGCGCACCGGTTCGATCCGCATCGGCGGACGCGAAACCGTCAACCTGCCCACGCATCGCATCGCTCACTGCGGCATTGGTTATTGCCCGGAGGAGCGCGGGATTTTTTCGAGCCTCTCATGTGAGGAAAACCTGCTGTTGCCGCCGCCCGTCGGCGACAAGGCGCACATGATGTCGCTCGAAGAAATCTATTCGATGTTTCCGAATCTGCAGGAACGCCGCATGAGCCAGGGTACGCGGCTCTCGGGGGGCGAGCAGCAGATGCTGGCCGTCGCGCGTATTCTGCGCACCGGCGCGAGTTTGCTGCTGCTCGACGAAATCTCGGAAGGCCTGGCGCCAGTCATCGTGCAAGCGCTCGCCCGCATGATCATGACGCTCAAGGCGCGCGGCTACACGGTCGTGATGGTCGAACAGAATTTCCGCTTTGCCGCGCCACTTGCCGATCGCTTCTACGTGATGGAACACGGTGCGATCGTCGAGCACTTCGGGGCCAGTGAGCTCGAAAGCAAGATGCCCGTGCTGCATGACCTACTGGGCGTATAAAAAGCGTCCGATTGCCTCTGATAACCACAAGTGAAGAAACCAGGAGACAGGAATGAAAAAGAACCCACTCGCGCGGCTTGCCACACTGTGTTTCGCGGTTGCCGCCGGCGCCGCGTTGACAATGGGCAGCGCGCAAGCGGCTGACGATGCGGTGAAGATCGGCTTCATCACCGATATGTCAGGTCTTTACGCGGATATCGACGGCCAGGGCGGCCTTGAGGCGATCCGTATGGCGGTGGCGGACTTCGGCGGCAAGGTCAACGGCAAGCCGATCACGGTGGTCTATGCCGATCACCAGAATAAGGCGGACATTGCGGCTTCGCGCGCGCGCGAGTGGTTCGACCGTGATGGCGTCGATCTGCTGATCGGCGGCACGAATTCGGCAACCGGCCTCTCGATGAACACCGTGGCCGGTGAAAAGCACAAGGTCTACATCAGCATCGGCGCGGGCGCCGACACCCTGACCAACGAGCAGTGCACGCCGTACACGATTCACTACGCGTACGACACGACGGCGCTCGCCAAGGGCACCGGTTCAGCGGTGACAAAGCAGGGCGGCAAGACGTGGTACTTCCTGACCGCTGACTACGCGTTCGGCAAGGCGCTCGAAAAAAATACGTCGGACGTGGTGAAGGCGAACGGCGGCCAGGTGCTGGGCACCGTGCGTCATCCGCTGTCGGCATCGGATTTCTCGTCGTTCCTGTTGCAGGCGCAGGCGTCGAAGGCGCAGATCCTCGGCCTCGCCAACGCGGGCGGCGACACGATCAACTCGATCAAGGCCGCCAAAGAATTCGGCATCACGAAGACGATGAAACTGGCCGCGCTGCTGATGTTTATCGACGATGTCCACAGTCTGGGTCTGGAAACGACCCAAGGCCTGGTGCTGACGGACAGCTGGTACTGGAACAAGGACGCCGCCACGCGCAAGTGGGCGGAGCGCTACTTCGACAAGATGAAGAAGATGCCGTCGAGCCTGCAGGCCGCCGACTACTCGGCGACCATGACTTACCTGAAGGCCGTGCAGGCGGTCGGCTCGACCGACTCCGACAAGGTGATGGCGCAACTGAAGAAGACCAAGATCGACGACTTCTACGCGAAGGGCTACATCCGTCAGGACGGCAGCATGATCCACGACATGTACCTGATGCAGGTGAAGACGCCGGCCGAATCCAAAGAGCCGTGGGACTACTACAAGATCACTGCGACGATTCCCGGCGAGCAGGCGTTCACGACCAAGGCTGAAACGCGCTGCGCGCTGTGGAAATAAGCGCTGGTTGATAACCAGATGACCGTCTGTCTGCTGTGCCTGGCGGGCAACGCATAGTGCCGTGTTGGTACACAGGCTGACGGAAAACCGTTTCATATGCCGCGCGCGATCGGGCGGATGGCTCGCCGATCGCACGCCGGCCGGATCGTACGTAATCGATCTCACCCTGACGATGGCTTAAGGGATTAAGGCTTCAATGGAAATCTTTGGCGTTCCGCTACCGGCGATGCTGAGCCAGTTGCTGCTGGGGCTCGTGAACGGCTCGTTCTACGCGATTCTGAGCCTGGGTCTTGCTGTGATTTTCGGCTTGCTCAACGTGATCAATTTTGCGCACGGCGCATTGTTCATGCTCGGGGCGATGCTCGCGTGGATGGGTCTGTCGTATTTCGGTCTGCCGTACTGGGTGATGCTGGTGCTCGCGCCGCTGATCGTCGGCGTGTTTGGCATCGTGATCGAACGCTCGATGCTGCGCTGGCTCTACAAGCTCGATCACCTGTATGGGCTGCTGCTCACCTTTGGACTCACGCTGGTAGTCGAAGGCGTATTCCGGTCGATTTACGGTTCTTCCGGCCAGCCGTACGATGTGCCGTTGGCACTGTCCGGCGCGACCGATCTCGGCTTCATGTTCCTGCCGAACTATCGGGCGTGGGTGGTGGTGGCGTCGCTCGTGGTCTGCTTCGCGACGTGGTTCGTGATCGAGAAGACGCGCCTTGGCGCCTATCTGCGCGCGGGCACCGAGAACCCGAAACTGGTCGAGGCGTTCGGCGTCAACGTGCCATTGATGATCACGCTCACCTATGGCTTCGGCGTCGCGCTGGCAGCGTTCGCCGGCGTGCTTGCCGCGCCTGTGATTCAGGTCTCGCCGTTGATGGGCCAGCCGATGATCATCACCGTGTTCGCAGTGGTCGTGATCGGCGGGATGGGTTCGATCATGGGCTCGATTCTTACCGGCCTGCTGCTTGGTGTGATCGAAGGGCTGACGCGTGTGTTTTACCCGGAAGCGTCGGCGACCGTCGTCTTCGTGATCATGGCGCTTGTATTGCTGGTGCGCCCGGCGGGTCTCTTCGGCAAGGAAAAATGATGCAGAGAAAAGTACTCTACGGTCTGCTGCTGATCGCGCTTCTCGCGGTGCCCGTGCTCGGCATCTATCCGCTATTCGTCATGAAGGTGCTGTGCTTCGCGTTGTTCGCCGCGGCCTTCAATTTGCTGATCGGCTACACGGGCTTGCTCTCATTCGGTCATGCCATGTTTCTCGCCTCGGCCGGTTACGTCACCGGCTATGCGATGCAAACCCTCGGCTTCTCGCCGGAACTGGGCGTGCTGGCCGGCACCGCCACGGCGACGGTGCTTGGCCTCGTGGTCGGCCTGTTTGCGATCCGTCGGCAGGGCATCTACTTTGCGATGGTGACGCTGGCGCTCGCGCAGATGGTCTACTTCGTATTTCTGCAAGCGCCGTTCACGCACGGTGAGGACGGCCTGCAAGGCGTGCCGCGCGGCAAGCTGTTCGGCTTGCTGGATCTGTCGTCGGATGTGACGCTGTACTTTGTCGTGCTGGCCGTGATGGTGCTGGCATTCCTGCTGATCGTGCGGATCGTGCACTCGCCGTTCGGGCAGGTGCTGGTGGCGATCAAGGAGAACGAGCCGCGCGCCGTGTCGCTCGGTTACGACACCGATCGCTTCAAGCTGCTGGCTTTCATTCTGTCCGCAGGGCTCGCCGGTCTGGCGGGGTCGCTCAAGGTGCTGGTGCAGGGCTTCGAGACACTGAGCGACGCCTACTGGACCATGTCGGGCCTGGTGATTCTGATGACGCTCGTCGGCGGCATGGGCACGCTGTTCGGCCCGCTGCTCGGCGCGGCGCTGATCGTCGCGCTCGAAGACCGGCTCGGCGATATCGGCACGGCGCTGGCAACGACAACCGGGGTTGATTGGTTCCGGTCGCTGGGCGAATCCGTGACCATCGTGACGGGCGTGATTTTCATTGCCTGCGTGCTGGCGTTCCGGCGCGGGATTGTCGGTGAGATCATTGCGCGAGTGCGGCCGTTGCGGGCCTGAACCGGCACAGAATCTTAAATTGCTTCGGCATCCGATATAATTCGGCGATTTTTGAATCAGCCAGGCGGAATCTTGCGTTGCGCGTAGCGGCAGAGCTCGCGGTCAAAGCCACACAAAACGCGCCCCAAATTCGTGCCGCAGTGCACCACTAGGGTAATTGCTAGTTGTAGCAGTCTAAGTGCTCGTTTAATCTTCATGCAGTTCTGTTGCACCACGAATTTTGCAGGTGGAGAACGAGGAGACAATGAGGCACTCAGTGCCCAGACGAAAGCGCTGTTGGATTGATATCCAACAGCGCTTTTTATTTGTACTTTCCATCAAGCGCCATTCAAATCTTCCACTAATTCGGTGCCCCCTTTTTTATTCACCGAATTCCGTCCGATTTCGCCTGCCGCTACCCTGCAAAATGCTTGCGGCGCGGAGCTTTCGTCCGCTAAACTCGCTATTCACCAACCGCTGGGTCGGGCATTTAAATCTGCGTATTTAAATTGAAATGAATAACGGGTAGATCGAGGAGCGGGATGAAGTCGGCATTGCGTTGGATGAGCGCGGCATTGGTCGCCACCGGATTATCCGCAGCATGGAGCGGCCATGCCTTCGCGGACGTGAAAAGCGGCGTGACGGTGTCGGCAACGGGGCCGGCCGCATCGCTGGGTATTCCGGAAAAGAACACGATTGCGCTGCTGCCTAAAGAAGTGGCGGGCCGCTGCTGGTTGCCGGCCAACCGCCCGATTCGAATCCGGTGATAAAGACATGCCCGCTTCCCACGGCATTTTCAACATGAGCGCGAACGACTACGCTGGTCTCGACCAGCAGGCGCGTGTGATGGTGGAGATCGTCGGCGGCAAGTGGAAGCTGTCCGGCGACTGAGCGAAGGCGAAGCGATACGGAGCCCCATATAAAAGACGCGTGCAGTTGACGCGTCTTTTTTATTGCCCGCGTTTGATGAATGGCGGTGCATGAGGTGTGTTGGACAAGCGAGGGATCGGTGATGAACGCGCGGTCGAAACACGGCTGAAGCGGCCGGTTTCAGGACAAGCCCGTATCCGGGCGGCAGTCTATTGACCGTGGATGATACAGAACGCAATACTACTAACATGTTAGTGTTTCGTGCATAAGAAATCGCAGCAGCGGTTCGCAGCGGGGGAGTGGCACCAGAACGGCGAAGGCATTGAGGTTGAGCAGGGAAAACCATGCTTGGCACGCGTGAACCCTATAACTAGATTCAGACACCCGGCCCGTGAGCCGGATTACAGATACGCGCTTCAAAGCGTTTGGAGACTTGCATGAAAAAGACAAAGCAATGGGTACGCACTGGTATCGCGATGGCGTTGATGTGCGGCGCGGGTGCTGCCTTCGCGCAGGTGAAAATCGGCGTCACGTTGTCTACCACCGGGCCGGCCGCATCGCTCGGGATTCCTGAAAAGAACACAATCGCGCTATTGCCGAAAGAGATCGGCGGCAAGACGGTGCAATACATCATCCTCGACGATGCATCGGACACCGGCAAGGCCGTGCAGAACACGCGCAAGCTGATCGACGAAGACCACGTCGATGCGATTATCGGTTCGACCGTCACGCCGAATTCGCTGGCGATGCTCGATCCCGTAGCGGAAGGCAAGACGCCGATGATTTCGCTGGCGGCATCGGCCGCGATCATTGCGCCGATGGACGCGAAGCGCGCATGGGCCTTCAAGACGCCGCAGAACGACGATCTGATGGCCGACGCGATCGCCGACTACATGGAAAAGCACGGTGTTAAGACGGTCGGCTTCATCGGCTTTGCCGACGCCTATGGCGACAACTGGAATAAGGTGTTCGGCGCAGCGGCCGCCGCGCATCACCTGAATATCGTATCGAGCGAGCGCTACAACCGCACCGATGCGTCGGTGACGGGCCAGATCTTGAAGACAATGGGGGCGAATCCGGATGCCGTGCTGATCGCAGGTTCGGGCACGCCGGCGGCGTTGCCGGCCAAGACACTCAAGGAGCGCGGCTATAAGGGCAAGGTCTATCAGACGCACGGCGTCGCGAACAACGACTTCCTGCGCGTGTGCGGCAAGGATTGCGAAGGCGAATTGCTGCCGGCCGGTCCGATCCTGGTGGCCGACCAGTTGCCTGACTCGAATCCGGTGAAGAAGTCATCGGAGGCGTACAAGAACGCCTATGAGAAGGCGTACGGTGCGGGCTCGGTGGCGACCTTCGGCGGTCACGCATGGGACGCCGGTCAGATGCTGCAACGGGCGATTCCTGAAGCGCTGAAGACCGCGCAACCGGGCACGGAAGCGTTCCGCGTGGCGCTGCGTGCGGCACTGGAGAACGTCAAGGAGCTGCCGCTTGCACACGGCATCATGAACACCACGCCGACCGACCATAACGGCCTCGACAAGCGAGCACGCGTGATCGTGCAGATCGTCGACGGCAAGTGGAAGCTGCTGAACGACTAATAACAAAAGCGGTACGCGCCTCTCGCGCAACCTGCGGCGCATGACTGACGCCGCATTGCCATTCTGTTCGATAACAATGGCAACGACCGCCGCGCCGCATTCCGGCGCGGCGGTCGCCTTTTCAGGCATTGCAGGTCGGTGGCCGGCCGTGCGTTTTGCCGCCATGACTGTTTCCCGATTTCGATTTCGACGCTTCAGGACGAGGAAGTATGGATCTATCAATTGCGGCGATCCTCGCGCAGGACGGCATCACCACCGGAGCGATTTACGCGCTGCTCGCGCTTGCGCTGGTGCTGGTGTTCTCCGTGACGCGGGTGATCTTTATCCCGCAGGGGGAGTTTGTTTCGTACGGCGCACTGACGCTCGCCGCGCTGCAGACACAGAAATTTCCGGCGACGTGCTGGCTGCTGATGGCGATGGGCGCGGCATGCTTCGTCGTCGAGATAGCGGGGCTGGTGCGGCATCCGGAAAGACGCCGGCATGCGGCTCGCACGCTGGTGATGCTGGTCGGTAAATACCTGCTGTTTCCGATCGCGGTCTACGCGCTCACGCGGGGCGTTTTCCTACAGCCGCTGCCGATGTTCGCGCAGATTGCGCTGACATTGCTGATCGTGATTCCGATGGGGCCGTTCGTCTACCGGCTCGCGTATGAGCCGATCGCTGAGGCGACTACGCTGCTGCTGCTGATCGTGGCGGTGGCGGTGCACTTTGCGATGGTCGGTCTCGGCCTCGTGATGTTCGGCGCGGAAGGCTCGCGCACCACCGCGTTCTCCGATGCGACTTTCAATATCGGCAGCCTGTCGATCTCCGGACAGAGTGTGTGGGTCGTCGGCACGGCGGTGGTGCTGATCGGCGGGCTGTATCTGTACTTCGATCGCTCCATCTCCGGCAAGGCCTTGCGCGCGACCTCGGTGAACCGGCTCGGCGCGCGGCTCGTCGGCATCGGCACGACGCAGGCAGGGCGCCTCGCGTTCACGCTCGCTGCGGGCCTCGGTGCGCTGTGCGGCATCCTTGTCGCACCCTTGACCACGATCTACTACGACTCGGGCTTCCTGATCGGTTTGAAGGGCTTTGTGGGGGCGATTATCGGCGGGCTGGTCAGCTATCCGCTGGCCGCCGCCGGTTCGATTCTCGTCGGTTTGCTGGAGTCGTATTCGTCGTTCTGGGCGAGCGCTTATAAGGAAGTGATCGTGTTCACGCTGATCATCCCGGTGCTGCTGTGGCGGAGTCTGGCCAGCCCGCACTCGGAAGAGGAAGAGGAGTGACACGATGAAACGGATCATGCAAAACAAGTTCTTCTGGCTGTTCCTCGTGGTGCTGTTCGCGTTGCCGGTGTTGCCGCGGCCAATTCACGTGCCCGAGTACTGGGTGACGCTGCTCAACTACATCGGCCTGTATTCGATCGTCGCGATCGGTCTCGTGCTGCTGACGGGTATCGGCGGGATGACCAGCTTCGGGCAGGCGGCGTTCGTTGGCATCGGCGCCTATGCGACCGCGTATCTGACGACGACGTACGGCGTGTCGCCGTGGCTCGCGCTAATCGCGGGCGTGGTCGTGACGGCGTTGATTGCGCTGATGCTGGGACTTGTGACGATGCGGCTGTCGGGCCACTTTCTGCCGCTCGGCACGATCGCGTGGGGGCTCGCGCTGTTCTATCTGTTCGGCAACATGGAGATGCTCGGTAAGTACGACGGCATCAACGGAATTCCGGTGCTGAATGTTTTTGGCATCAACCTGGAGTCCGGCCGCCATATCTATTACCTGATCTGGGTGGTGGTGCTCGGCGCGGTGATTTCTGTTCAAAATCTGCTTAATAGCCGGCCGGGGCGGGCGATCCGCGCATTGCGCGGCGGCGGCTTGATGGCCGAGGCGATGGGCGTCAACACGGCGTGGATGCGTGTGGTGATCTTCGTCTATGCCGCGGTGTTGGCGTCGATCTCAGGCTTCCTGTACGCACATCTGCAACGCGCGGTGAATCCGACGCCGTTCGGTTTGAACCACGGCATCGAGTTTCTGTTCATGGCGGTGGTGGGTGGTGTGTCGCATGTCTGGGGCGCTGTGCTCGGTGCGGCGATCCTGACCGTGTTGCAGGACTATCTGCAGACGTTGCTGCCGAAACTGCTTGGCGAGAACGGCAACTTCGAAGTGATCGTGTTCGGCATCCTGATGGTGCTGTTGCTGCAATACGCTCGCCAAGGCGTCTGGCCGTTTGTCGCGCGGTTTTTCCCGAAGGGGCCGCGCGCGCATTTGTCGGACCACGCGGAGCCGTTGCCGCAACGCAGCAAGCCGACTACCGGTGAAGATCTGCTGACGGTGAATAAGGCACGCAAGCAGTTCGGCGGGTTGGTCGCGGTGAACGATGTCAGCTTCGAGGTGAAGGCGGGGCAGATCATCGGCTTGATCGGCCCGAATGGCGCCGGCAAGTCGACCACCTTCAATCTGGTCACGGGCGTGCTGCAAGCGACGAGTGGCGAAATTACCTTCCGTGGGGAGCGTATCGATTCGCTGAGTTCACGTGAAATCGTCAAGCGCGGCATTGGTCGCACCTTCCAGCACGTCAAGCTGCTGCCTGGGATGACGGTGCTGGAGAACGTGGCGATCGGGGCGCATCTGCGTGGCCAGGCCGGTGTGTGGCGCAGTGTTGCGCGGCTGAACGGCGCGGAAGAAGCGCGTCTGATGGCCGAGGCGGCTCGCCAGATTCGCCGCGTCGGGCTCGAGCAACATATGTACGACGAGGCCGGCAGCCTGGCGTTGGGGCAGCAGCGGATTCTCGAAATTGCTCGCGCCCTGTGCTGTGACCCGACCTTGCTGCTGTTGGACGAACCTGCCGCTGGTCTGCGGTATCAGGAAAAACTGCAATTGGCGGACTTGCTGCGCCGCCTCAAGACTGAAGGCATGAGCGTGCTGCTGGTCGAACACGATATGGATTTCGTGATGAATCTCACCGATCGGCTGGTGGTGATGGAGTTCGGCACGCGGATCGCGGAAGGCCTGCCGCAGGATGTCCAGCAAGATCCGGCCGTGCTTGAGGCTTATCTGGGCGGGGTGGAGTGATGGAGAACACGATGAACTCGGCTGCATCGATTCTTGACGTGAACGGTTTGTCAGTCCGCTATGGCAAGGTCGAAGCGCTGCACGGCGCGGCAATCAAAGTGCGGCCCGGGCAGATCGTCTCAGTGATTGGTCCGAACGGCGCGGGCAAGTCCACGTTGCTGAACGCGATCATGGGCGCATTGCCGACCACGGGCCATGCGAGAGGCTTGGTCCTCTATCAAGGTGAAGACGTAAGCGCGGTGCCGGTCGAAAAGCGAGTTGCGCGGGGCATGTGTCTGGTGCCGGAAAAGCGCGAGCTGTTCGCGTCGATGACTGTTGAAGACAATCTGGTCCTCGGCGCGTATCGGCGCAAGCGGGCAGGGGAGCGCAACTTTCTCGATCAAATCGAGCCAGTCTTTACGCTTTTTCCTCGCTTGAAAGAGCGCCGGAAGCAGGCGGCCGGGACGCTATCGGGTGGGGAGCGGCAGATGCTCGCAGTTGGCCGGGCGTTGATGGGCAAACCCGATCTGCTGATGCTCGATGAACCAAGCCTGGGTCTCGCGCCGCTGATCGTGAAGGAAATTTTCCACATCATTAGCGCGCTGCGGCAGACCGGCGTCGCAACGCTGTTGATCGAGCAGAACGCACGTGCCGCGCTGCAGATATCCGACTACGGTTACGTGATTGAAACAGGTGAACTGGCGCTGGAAGGGCCGGCTGTTGATCTGGCGCAGAATCCGCGCGTGATTGAAACCTATCTTGGGTTGGCCAAGAAAGTGGCTTAGTTTTTCATTTTTTGGTCGGTTCGCTGTGGTTCAAAGCGGTGTGTTTCACGTGAAACACACCGCTTTTTTGTTGCCTGGCCATTCGGCCGAAATTCGGGCCTAAACCGAACCCGTTATAATTCGCCCATACATTTTCCTTTGAAAGGCTCACGCGACGATCTGGCGTGAGATCCGCGATGCTTTTTCCCACAGAATTTGACGTAATCGTCGTCGGCGGCGGTCATGCCGGCACCGAAGCCGCTTTGGCTTCGGCACGCATGGGCAATACCACCCTCCTGCTGACGCATAACATCGAAACCCTCGGTCAGATGAGCTGCAACCCGTCCATCGGCGGGATTGGCAAGGGCCATCTGGTGAAGGAAGTCGATGCGCTCGGCGGTGCGATGGCGGCCGCGACGGACGAGGGCGGGATCCAGTTCCGGATCCTCAATTCGTCGAAGGGGCCTGCTGTCCGTGCGACGCGCGCGCAGGCGGACCGTCTGCTGTACAAGCAGGCGATCCGGCATCGGCTGGAGAATCAGCCGAACCTGTGGCTGTTCCAGCAAGCGGTCGTCGATCTGATGGTGGAAGGCGACCGGGTGGTCGGGGCCGTGACGCAGGTGGGAATTCGTTTCCGCTCGCGCGCAGTCGTGCTGACGGCTGGGACGTTCCTCGACGGCAAGATTCACGTGGGTTTGAATAACTACACCGGTGGCCGTGCCGGCGATCCGGCGGCGGTGTCGCTGTCTGCCCGTCTCAAGGAATTAAAGCTGCCGCAAGGGCGCCTCAAAACCGGGACGCCGCCGCGCATCGACGGCCGGACGATCGACTTTTCGAAGCTTGAGGAGCAGCCGGGCGATCTGGATCCGGTGCCGGTTTTCTCGTTTCTCGGGCGTGTCGAGCAGCATCCGCGACAGGTGCCGTGCTGGGTCACGCATACGAATGAGCGCACGCACGACATTATCCGTGGTGGTCTCGACCGTTCGCCGATGTATACCGGCGTGATCGAAGGGGTGGGGCCGCGGTATTGCCCGTCGATCGAGGACAAGATTCACCGCTTCGCATCTAAGGAATCGCATCAGATCTTCCTCGAGCCGGAAGGACTGACGACGAACGAGTTTTATCCCAATGGAATTTCCACCAGTCTGCCGTTCGACGTGCAACTGGAACTCGTGCGTTCTATGCGTGGTTTGGAGCACGCGCATATTCTGCGGCCGGGCTACGCGATCGAATATGACTACTTCGATCCGCGCGGGCTGAAGGCATCGCTGGAAACCAAGGTGATCCACGGGCTGTTCTTCGCGGGCCAGATCAATGGCACGACCGGCTACGAAGAAGCGGCTGCGCAAGGTTTGCTGGCGGGGATCAATGCCGGCCTGCAGGTGCAGGGCAAGGATGCATGGTGCCCGCGCCGCGATCAGGCGTACTTGGGTGTTCTAGTCGACGATCTGGTGACGCGTGGGGTGTCCGAGCCGTATCGGATGTTCACGAGCCGTGCCGAATACCGTCTGAGCCTACGCGAAGACAACGCCGATATGCGTCTGACGGAGATCGGCCGCGAACTCGGTGTGGTCGACGACGTCCGTTGGGACGCATTCAGCCGCAAGCGCGATGCTGTTTCACGTGAAACAGAGCGCCTGCGCACGACTTGGGTCAATCCTAAGACGTTACCGGCTGAAGAAGCGACCGCATTGCTCGGCAAACCGATCGACCACGAATATAGTTTGGCGGATCTGCTGCGCCGTCCGGGCGTGACGTACGACGGCGTCTGCGGTTTGCGCGCGGGCGCATGCGCTGCCCCTGAAACGCTGGCCGAAGACGATGTTCTGCTCGCTCAGATCAAGGAGCAGATCGAGATCGGCATCAAGTATCAAGGTTACATCGATCGCCAAGCCGATGAGATCGAGCGAAATGAATCGCACGAAAGTACGCGTTTGCCGGAGGGGTTGGACTACGCCGAGGTGAGGGGGCTGTCGTTCGAAGCGCGTCAGAAGCTGACGCAATTCCGCCCCGAGACCATCGGCCAGGCGTCGCGTATCTCCGGCATTACGCCGGCAGCGATCTCCTTGCTGATGGTGCACCTGAAGCGTGGCTTGGGGCGGCGCTCGACGAAACCTGCCGAACCCGGCGCCGACAGCACGCCGGTGACGCAATGACGGTGAGTCAGATGGGAAGCGGTAACGAGGCTTTGGCGCCGCTGTTGGCAAGCGGCGTTCGCGAACTCGGCCTCGATCTGAGCGACGCGCAACTCGGCAAACTGCTCGACTATGTTGCGCTGCTGTCCAAGTGGAACGCCGTGTACAACCTGACGGCGATTCGTGATCCGCGGCAGATGCTTATCCAGCACATCCTGGATTCGCTTTCGATCGTGCCGCATCTCGCTACGCGCGGCGTTTCCTCTGTGCTGGACGTGGGTT
Organism: Paraburkholderia sp. GAS348; assembly: GCF_050434205.1. NCBI lineage: Bacteria > Pseudomonadati > Pseudomonadota > Betaproteobacteria > Burkholderiales > Burkholderiaceae > Paraburkholderia > Paraburkholderia sp. GAS348. The sequence continues at coordinate 76,279 of NZ_JBNPVT010000010.1, read as the reverse complement.
CCGGTGGTGGTCTGCCCGGTATCGTGCTGGCTATCGTACTGCCCGGCTGGACCGTCACCGTGAACGATATCGTTCATAAAAAGACAGCTTTTCAGGCGCAGGCTAAGGCTGAACTCGGCCTTGCGAATCTCTCGGTCGTCACAGGCCGCGTCGAGACTTTGCAGCCGGGCGCCGAAGTACCGGCAAAGTTCGACGTAATCGTGTCGCGCGCATTCGCAGAGCTCGCGGATTTCGTTACACTGGCCCGTCATCTGGTTGCGGAGCAGGGCGCGATCTGGGCGATGAAGGGCGTGCGCCCGGATGGCGAGATCGAACGTTTGCCAGCAGGTGCCCACGTGGAGCAGATCATTCGGCTGAACGTGCCGTCGCTCGACGCAGAACGGCATCTGATCAAGGTTCGGGTGGACGCCGACCACTGACGGCTACCGGCAGATCCAAGGCACGCACCGCGTACCACAGGCGCTTTCTACTTTATTCAAGCAGCTTCAGGCAGCAAAAGGGACACACCAACGATGGCAAAAATTTTCTGCGTTGCAAACCAGAAGGGCGGTGTCGGCAAGACGACGACGGCAGTCAATCTGGCCGCGAGCTTGGCAGCGCAGGGACAGCGAGTCCTTCTCATCGATCTGGACCCGCAGGGCAACGCCACGATGGGCAGCGGTGTAGACAAGGGCGCATGCACGAACACCGTCTACGAAGTGCTCGTGGACGGCGTCTCGGTGGCGGATGCCCGAGTACGCCCAGAAGCCGTCGGCTATGACGTGCTGCCCGCGAACCGCGAATTGGCAGGTGCCGAGGTCGAACTGGTCAGCGTGCAGAACCGCGAGCGCCAAATGAAGATCGCCTTGGCGGCGGTTGAACGTGAATACGACTTCGTGCTGATCGACTGCCCGCCGGCTTTGTCACTGCTGACGCTGAACGGTTTGTGCGCCGCGCATGGCGTGGTGATCCCGATGCAGTGCGAGTACTTCGCGCTCGAGGGTCTATCCGACCTGGTCAACACGATCAAGCAGGTGCACGCGAACCTGAATCGCGATCTGAAGGTGATCGGCCTGCTGCGTGTGATGTTCGATCCGCGCATCACATTGCAACAGCAAGTCTCGGATCAACTGAAAGAGCACTTTGGCGACAAGGTGTTCGATGTGGTGATCCCGCGCAACGTGCGTCTTGCCGAGGCGCCTAGCTATGGATTGCCTGGTGTTGTGTTCGATAAGGCGTCGCGCGGCGCGCAGGCGTATGTGCAGTTCGGTGCAGAGATGATTGAGCGGGTGCGCGCATTGAATGATGCGCCCCAGGCGTCCTAAGCGGATCGAGGAAGCACAATGAACGCAGTAGCAAGAAAAAAGGGATTGGGCCGTGGCCTGGAAGCATTGCTTGGTGGCAGTGCGGATATTACCGAGGCTGTGGCGATCGAGGGTGCGCCGCACGTGCTGCCGCTCGGCAAGCTGCAGGCCGGCAAGTACCAGCCTCGCACGCGTATGGACGAAGGCGCGTTGCAGGAATTGGCGGCCAGCATCCGTGCCCAGGGGCTGATGCAACCGATCCTCGTGCGGCCGGTCTCGGCGGACAAGTACGAGATTATCGCCGGCGAGCGGCGTTTCCGCGCCGCACGTCTTGCTGGCCTCGACGAGGTGCCGGTGCTGGTGAAGGACGTCCCGGACCAGGCCGCCGCGGCGATGGCGTTGATCGAGAACATCCAGCGCGAAGATCTGAATCCGCTGGAAGAAGCGCAGGGCATTCAGCGCTTGCTCGACGAGTTCAATTTCACGCACGAGCAGGCGGCTGAATCGGTGGGCCGCTCGCGCAGCGCTGTATCGAATCTGCTGCGTTTGCTCAACCTGGCAGCGCCGGTGCAGACGATGTTGCTGGCCGGTGATCTCGATATGGGGCATGCACGCGCGCTGCTAGCCGTCGACGCCGCGACGCAGATCACGATGGCCAACCAGGTCGTCAACAAGCGCATGTCGGTGCGCGAGACCGAAAAGCTGGTGACGGCGACCACCAAGGCTGCGCCCGCAGTGAAGGCGCGGTCGAATCAGGACGGCGGCCGCGACACGCGACGGCTCGAAGAGGAGTTGTCCGATCTGCTCTCCGCAACCGTAAAGATCAAGCTCGGCCGGCGCGGCCGCGGCCAGGTGCTGGTGGACTTCGGCGATCTGGACGCACTGGAAGGCATTCTTGTGCGGCTGCGTGGTAATGCTACCGTCTGATCGTGGCGGGTTGAACGCGGGGGAGTTGAATATGCTTGCGGGTGGGTTGAGTTTCGCTCGCGCTCGCAAGCAGTTTGGTGTGTTGTCGGCGCTAGCGGGCGGCGCAGCGGTCGTATTTGCCGCAAGCGTGGCTCGTTTGACGATCCCCCTGATTGATCGATAACCTAAGTGAATTTCAGTTGGCTTCCTAAGTATATGTTGCGGTTAATAATTAGGATTCCGGCATATTGGCGTGCGCTGTCGTTTTCCCGCTGATGCCGAGATGGTCGGGTCGTGCAAAGATTTGAGTGGGTAGTGCGGACGTGGCTGCTTGCGGGGTGGCCTGACCGCTCGCGGCGTCGATCGTCCGGCACGAAGGGCGGCCCCCAATCTTGTTTGGTCGCAATGGAGAGGGCCACGGCCTGCACTTGCCGTCGTGCTCCTACCCGGCGCCGTCCTTTATGTCCACCAAAGCTGGCAAAAACAGTCGTCTGTTGCATATTTGAGACGTCTTCAGCAGCGTCGAAACGACGCATCCGCGCACTTCAACCGCCTCGATTCATCACGCATGTTTTGCCGCCCCCCGACCGCCTTACATTTGTCGTGTACACGTCGCCCGAGATCACGTTCCCGCATCGTGAAGGCCGTTTTCACGCTGGTTATTGAGCGGCCTAAAGTCTTGAATTGCCTGCAACTATCGCTTACAATCGCCCGGATTTAATTGCACGGCAACCCCGTAAGCGCAGCGTAAGCACGCGGGCTGGAACAAGACTTTCGGAACACTGCGATGGCGGTTAAAACGTCGAATCAAGCGCCGAAAAATGGGCGTGACGACCACCGCGCTGAACGCACCGCTTCCGATGCGTCCACCGGTCAGCACGCTACAACTGACGATGCGTGGGATGTCGAGCAACAAGATAACAATATCGTTCCGCTCACCCGGGCCGAGGCTGAAAAGTTGTTTGGCCCCAGTGTGAGTCGTCCATCGCGCGTCACGCCTTTTAAGGTCGTGGCGGCGCAAATGGTTTTGTCCCTGGGTGCTACGCTGGTGTGGTGGCTGTTCTACAAGCCGCCGGGCGCTGCTGCGCTGTCCGCGTTCCTGGGGGGGGCGATCTGCTGGGTGCCGGGCGCGTTGTTCGCGGCACGTCTTAGAACGCTGAGCGGCGCCGAAACAGTGATGAGCTGGATGATCGGCGAAGCGCTCAAGATGGGGACAACGATCGCGATGTTTGTAGCCATCGCCTTCTGGTATCACGACGTACGCTGGGTGCCGCTGCTCGTGACCTACCTCATCGCGCTCAAGACTTACTGGATCGCCCTCGCGTGGCGTTAAGGTAGTAGCAGAGAGTAGCAGCACAAAATTCAGGCTGGCGCGCAGCGCTGGCGTAAGGAGTGCGGATATGACACGATCCGCACCCGGCATGTTCCCGCAATACAGAATTGCGGCGGGACCGGCCTAAGACGATTTTCGACAATTTGGGTGGCATTAACGATATGGCAGCTAGCGAAGGCACGCGCGCTCTGGATCCGTCCGAGTACATCGCGCACCACTTGCAGAACTTTTCCACCGCGCACCAGACGTCGATTTTCGACATTCACGTGTGGAATCTGGACACCCTTTTCTGGTCGATCGTTTGCGGTCTGGCCACGATCGCCATCCTGCATCTCGCAGCCCGCAAGGCGACGTCCGGCGTGCCGGGCCGTTTCCAGTGCGCGATCGAAATGCTGGTCGAGATGGTCGAAGATCAATCGAAGTCGATGATCCACGGCTCGCGCACCTTCATCGCACCGCTGGCACTGACCGTGTTCGTCTGGGTCGCGTTGATGAACTCGCTCGACTTCATCCCCGTCGACCTGCCGGGCCGCGTGATCGGCTGGCTGGGCCTCTCGGAAGTCATCCCCCATCACCGCATCGTGCCGACCGCCGACCTGAACGGCACGCTCGGCATCGCGCTCGGCGTGTTCGCGCTGATGATTTACTACAACTTCAAGATCAAGGGCGCAGGCGGCTTCGTGCATGAACTGCTGTCGGCTCCGTTCGGCGCGCATCCGCTGCTGTGGATCCCGAACCTTGCATTGAACATCATCGAGTTCGTCGCAAAGACGGTTTCGCTCGGCATGCGGCTGTTCGGCAACATGTACGCGGGCGAGCTGTTGTTCCTGCTGATTGCTCTCCTCGGCAGCATGTGGGGTTTCGGCGCGGACGCGTCAGTGCTCGGCTTTATCGGCCACGTCATCGCAGGCACGGTCTGGGCGATCTTCCACATCCTGATCGTTCTGCTGCAAGCGTTCATTTTCATGATGCTGACGCTGGTGTACATCGGACAGGCACACGACACCCACTAATCACGGCGTGTCGAACGACGAATTGTTTTTAGTTTTGTTTTATTTAAATCCCAGTTCCAACCAGTTCTAAAAGACTTTTCACAAAGGAGTGATCATGCAAGCTTTCATCGCCAACATCCAGGGTCTGACCGCCATCGGTATCGGCATCATCATCGGCCTGGGTGCAATCGGCGCCTGTATCGGTATCGGCCTGATGGGCGGCAAGTACATCGAAGCATGTGCTCGTCAGCCGGAACTGATGAACCCGCTGCAAACCAAGATGTTCCTGCTGGCTGGTCTGATCGATGCGGCGTTCCTGATTGGCGTTGGTGTGGCAATGCTGTTCGCGTTCGCGAACCCGCTGCTGTCGAAGCTGGCAGGCTGAGGTTCCTCGGAAGTTTGCGCCTGAGCTATAACTGGTAAAGGCGCAGGGCGGAACGGGCACTTGGGCGCTGATCGAATACAGAATCGATGAGCGCCTTGCCGTTTCACTTTCCGAACTAGCAACGTTTAAGGAAACACCGTGAATCTCAACGCAACCCTGTTTGCGCAAATGGTCGTGTTCCTGATCCTCGCGTGGTTCACGATGAAGTTCGTGTGGCCGCCGTTGATCAACGCCCTCGACGAGCGCTCGAAGAAGATCGCTGACGGTTTGTCGGCTGCTGAAAAGGGCAAGGCGGAACTCGAAGCCGCCCACAAGCGCGTCGACCAGGAACTCGCTCAGGCACGCAACGACGGTCAGCAACGTATTGCTGACGCCGAAAAGCGCGCAGTGACAGTCGCTGACGAAATCAAGGCTCAAGCACAAGCTGAAGCCGCTCGCATCATCGCGCAAGCGAAGGCCGACGCGGACCAGCAAGTCGTGAAGGCTCGCGAAGCGCTGCGCGGCGAAGTTGCCGCACTCGCCGTGAAGGGCGCTGAACAGATCCTGAAGCGCGAAGTCGACCAGGCAGCTCACGCTGACCTGCTGAATCAACTGAAAGCCGAGCTCTGATCATGGCCGAACTTGCAACCATCGCCCGTCCGTACGCAGAAGCGCTGTTTGGCGTGGCCGAAGCTGGTGACATCGCCGCCTGGTCCACGCTCGTGCAGGAGTTGGCACAGGTTGCGCGTCTGCCCGAAGTGCTGTCGATCGCCTCGAGTCCGAAAGTGAGCCGCGCACAGGTCAGCGATCTGCTGCTGTCCGCGGTCAAGTCGCCGCTCAAGGACAATGCGCAAGCGAAGAATCTGGTGCAAATGCTGGTCGATAACCATCGCCTGCAATTGCTGCCGGAAATCGCCACGCAGTTCGAAGAGTTGAAGAACGCCCGCGAAGGGGCGGCAGATGTGCTGATCGTCAGCGCATTCCCGCTCGAAGGCGCGCAGTTGAACGAACTCGTCGCAGGTCTCGAACGCAAATTCAAGCGCAAGCTGAAGCCGACGGTCGAAGTCGACTCGTCGCTCATCGGCGGCGTGCGCGTGACGGTTGGCGACGAAGTGCTCGATACCTCGGTCCGCGCGCGGCTTGCCAGCATGCAGACGGCTCTGACGGCCTGAAGCGCCCGAGGCGCTTCAGCGGCTGGCACGCAACAGAATTGACTATCAGGAGCGAATAATGCAACTCAATCCCTCTGAGATCAGCGAGCTGATCAAGAGCCGGATCCAGGGCCTTGAAGCGAGCGCAGACGTTCGCAACCAGGGCACCGTGATCTCCGTGACCGACGGTATCGTGCGTATCCACGGCCTGTCGGAAGTGATGCAGGGCGAAATGCTCGAATTTCCGGGCAACACCTTCGGTCTCGCACTGAACCTCGAGCGCGACTCGGTCGGCGCCGTGATTCTGGGTGAATACGAGCACATTTCGGAAGGCGACATCGTCAAAACGACGGGCCGCATTCTCGAAGTGCCGGTGGGTCCGGAACTGCTCGGCCGCGTGGTCGATGCACTCGGTAACCCGATCGACGGCAAGGGCCCGATCAACGCAAAGAAAACCGACGCAATCGAAAAGATTGCTCCGGGCGTGATCTGGCGTAAGTCGGTTTCGGAACCGGTCCAAACCGGTCTGAAATCGATTGACGCGATGGTGCCGGTTGGCCGTGGCCAGCGCGAGCTGATCATCGGCGACCGCCAGTGCGGCAAGACCGCAGTCGCAGTCGACACGATCATCAACCAGAAGGGCAAGAACCTCTTCTGTATCTACGTCGCGATCGGCCAGAAGGCTTCGTCGATCATGAACGTGGTGCGCAAGCTGGAAGAAACCGGCGCGCTGGAATACACGATCGTCGTGGCCGCTTCGGCTTCGGAATCGGCTGCGATGCAATACCTCGCACCGTACGCTGGCTGCACGATGGGCGAATACTTCCGCGACCGCGGCCAAGACGCCCTGATCGTTTATGACGACTTGACCAAGCAAGCTTGGGCATACCGTCAGATCTCGCTGCTGCTGCGCCGCCCGCCGGGCCGCGAAGCTTACCCGGGCGACGTGTTCTATCTGCACTCGCGTCTGCTGGAGCGTGCTGCTCGCGTCTCGGAAGAGTACGTCGAGAAGTTCACGAACGGCGAAGTGAAGGGTAAGAGCGGTTCGCTGACGGCACTGCCGGTCATTGAAACGCAAGCAGGCGACGTGACCGCATTCGTTCCGACGAACGTGATTTCGATTACCGACGGCCAGATCTTCCTGGAAACCGACCTCTTCAACGCAGGTATCCGCCCGGCAATTAACGCCGGCGTGTCGGTGTCGCGCGTGGGTGGTGCGGCTCAAACCAAGGTTGTGAAGAAGCTGTCGGGCGGTATCCGTACCGACCTGGCTCAGTACCGTGAACTCGCTGCGTTCGCGCAGTTCGCCTCGGACCTCGACGAAGCCACCCGCAAGCAACTGGAGCGCGGCCGCCGCGTGACGGAACTGCTGAAGCAGCCGCAATATCAGCCGCTGCAAGTGTGGGAACTGGCGGTTGCGCTGTTCGCCGCGAACAACGGCTACCTCGACGATCTGGAAGTTGCGCAAGTGCTGCCGTTCGAAAAGGGCCTGCGCGATTACCTGAAGTCGAAGCACGCTGACCTGGTCAAGCGCATCGAAGATACCAAGGAACTCTCGAAGGACGACGAAGCCCTGCTGCATACGGCTCTCAAAGACTTCAAGAAGTCCGGCGCTTATTGATCTGCGAGTGATCCTCAAGGCCTAAACGGACCTTGAAGCGGCGCGGGCCGCAGGCAACTGAACCCGCGCTGCTTCGATCGCTTTGCATGGGACCCGAGTAAGCGCTGAAGCGCCAACTCGGGCCGACAAGGAGCAAGCAATGGCTGGAATGAAGGAAATTCGCGGCAAGATCAAGAGCGTGCAAAACACGCGCAAGATCACGAAAGCGATGGAGATGGTGGCCGCATCGAAGATGCGCCGCGCTCAGGAGCGCATGCGCGCTGCTCGCCCGTATGCCGACAAGGTCCGCGATATCGCTGCGCACATGAGCCGTGCGAACCCGGAGTATCGTCACCCGTTCATGGTGTCGAACGAAGGCGCGAAGGCGGCCGGCATCATCCTCGTGACGACCGATAAAGGTTTGTGCGGTGGTATGAACACCAACGTGCTGCGTGCGTCGCTGCAGAAGTTCAAGGAACTGGAAGGCCAGGGCAAGACGATCGAAGCAACTGCAATCGGCACCAAGGGTCTGGGTTTCCTGAACCGTCTGCGCGCCAAGGTGGTGTCGAATGTCGTACATCTGGGTGACACGCCGCATCTGGAAAAGCTGATCGGCGCGGTGAAGGTGCAGCTCGACCTGTACTCGGAAGGCAAGGTTTCGGCGGTGTACCTCGCGTACACGCGCTTCGTCAACACGATGAAGCAGGAGCCGGTGATCGAGCAACTGCTGCCGCTGTCGGCAGATCAGTTCGAGCGCAAGGACGAAGACGGCACGACGCCGAGCACGCAGTGGGACTACATCTACGAGCCGGATGCACAGGCCGTGGTGGACGAACTGCTGGTGCGTTATGTCGAAGCGCTGGTCTATCAGGCCGTCGCGGAAAACATGGCATCGGAGCAGTCGGCACGAATGGTCGCAATGAAGGCCGCTTCGGACAACGCGAAGACGGTCATCAACGAACTGCAGCTCGTGTACAACAAGAGCCGTCAGGCCGCGATCACGAAAGAACTGTCGGAAATCGTCGGTGGCGCAGCAGCAGTCTGATCTTGACGGTCAGGCACGCCGCTTCGTGTGCGCCTTTGTGGCGCACCCCACCGAAACTGCGCCTTTGCGCGAGTGAAGAATTGAGTATCTAAAGGAAAAGCGATGAGTACTACTGCTTTGGTAGAAGGCAAGATCGTACAGTGCATCGGCGCGGTGATCGACGTGGAATTCCCGCGTGACCACATGCCGAAGATTTACGACGCGCTCATTCTCGAAGGTTCGGAACTGACCCTCGAAGTCCAGCAGCAGCTGGGCGACGGCGTTGTCCGTACCATCTGTCTGGGTGCATCGGACGGTCTGCGCCGTGGCACGGTCGTGAAGAACACGGGCAAGCCGATCAGCGTGCCGGTTGGCAAGCCGACCCTCGGCCGGATCATGGACGTGCTGGGTCGCCCGATCGACGAAGCCGGCCCGATCAACTCGGACGTGGTTCGCGGTATTCACCAGAAGGCTCCTGCGTTCGACGAACTGTCGCCGTCGACGGAACTGCTCGAAACCGGCATCAAGGTTATCGACCTGATCTGCCCGTTCGCCAAGGGCGGTAAGGTTGGCCTGTTCGGTGGCGCCGGTGTGGGCAAGACCGTGAACATGATGGAACTGATCAACAACATCGCCAAGGAACACGGTGGTTACTCCGTGTTCGCCGGTGTTGGCGAGCGTACCCGCGAAGGGAACGACTTCTATCACGAAATGAAGGACTCGAACGTTCTCGACAAGGTCGCGCTGGTGTACGGCCAGATGAACGAGCCGCCGGGCAACCGTCTGCGCGTCGCGCTGACCGGTCTGACGATGGCTGAGCACTTCCGTGACGAAGGCCTCGACGTGCTGTTCTTCGTCGACAACATCTACCGTTTCACGCTGGCAGGCACGGAAGTGTCGGCACTGCTCGGCCGTATGCCGTCGGCAGTGGGCTATCAGCCGACGCTGGCTGAAGAAATGGGTAAGCTGCAAGAGCGTATTACGTCGACCAAGACCGGCTCGATCACGTCGGTGCAGGCCGTGTACGTCCCTGCGGATGACTTGACCGACCCGTCGCCGGCGACGACTTTCGGCCACCTGGACGCAACCGTCGTGTTGTCGCGTGACATCGCTTCGCTGGGTATCTACCCGGCAGTGGACCCGCTCGATTCGACCTCGCGTCAGATCGACCCGAACGTGATCGGCGAAGAGCACTACGCAATCACGCGCGGCGTGCAGCAAACGCTGCAGCGCTACAAGGAACTGCGCGACATTATCGCGATTCTGGGCATGGACGAACTGGCGCCGGAAGACAAGCTCGCCGTGGCGCGCGCTCGTAAGATCCAGCGTTTCCTGTCTCAGCCGTTCCACGTCGCTGAAGTGTTCACGGGCTCGCCGGGCAAGTACGTACCGCTGAAGGAAACGATCCGTGGTTTCAAGATGATCGTTGAAGGCGAGTGCGACCACCTGCCGGAACAAGCGTTCTACATGGTCGGCACGATTGACGAAGCCTTCGAAAAGGCCAAGAAGATCCAGTAAAGGTCGGGTGTAACGAAGCGGGCGCCGGCCTCGCGCGGATCGATACCTGCACGGTATCGGAACGCCAAGCCGGCGCCTCTTACTACGCTCAACCCAGCCTTGCATGGGACCCGAGTAAGCGCGAAAGCGCCAACTCTGGTCGAGCTTTGCATGGGGCCAGAGTAAGCGCTAAAGCGCTAACTCTGGTCGACACAGGAGTCGATATGGCAACTATTAAAGTAGACGTCGTCAGCGCGGAAGAGCAGATCTTCTCGGGCCAGGCGAAGTTCGTCGCGCTGCCGGGCGAAGCGGGTGAACTCGGCATTTTGCCGGGCCACACGCCGCTTATCACGCGGATTCGTCCGGGCGCGGTGCGCATCGAAGTTGAAAACGGCGAAGAAGAGTTTGTGTTCGTCGCCGGCGGCATTCTCGAAGTCCAGCCGGGCGCAGTGACGGTTCTCGCCGACACGGCCATTCGCGGCAAGGATCTCGACGAAGCCAAGGCCGAAGATGCACGCAAGCGTGCGGAAGAAGCGCTGCAAAACACGGGTTCGAACCTCGAATACGCCACCGCGCAAGCGGAACTGGCGTACGCGACGGCTCAGCTCGCTGCGATCCAGCGTTTGCGCAAGCTGCGCGGTCAGAAATAAGCCGTACGTATCAGAGAAAAAGCAGCCTTCGCGGCTGCTTTTTTTTGACCTCTACTTGACGTATACGGAAAGGTGAGCAGAATCGTAGGCTCGGATCAGGCCTTGAACAAGCGCAGCAGCCAGGGCTGCTGCAGAGGGCGGGTAACACTTGATGCCGGACGGACATACGCCGGTGGCACAATCGGTTTCAAATCCATTTCAATCGGCTGGGCGAGCTTCCGCTCACGGAGACAACACCATGGCAACCCACCTGTCAGGCGAAGGCGCACTCATCGAACCCAAGGACAACCTGTCGTATGTTCGCGGGTCCACCGAGATCCCGTTGAGCGAAGCACCGGTAGGCCAGTTTCTGCGCGACACCGCGGCGCGTTTCCCTGAGCGCCCGGCCGTGGTGTTTCGTGAGCAAGGAATCAGCTGGACATGGAAGGAGTTCGCCGAAGAAATCGACGTGCTGGCGGCCGGTCTTCTCGCACTCGGCATCGTGAAGGGCGACCGCGTCGGCATCTGGTCGCCGAACCGGGTGGAATGGCTGCTTACGCAGTTCGCGACGGCACGCATCGGCGCCGTGCTCGTCAACATCAACCCGGCTTACCGGCTCGCGGAACTCGAGTACGCCTTGAACAAGGTGGGCTGCAAGGCGATCATCGCGGCCGAGCGTTTCAAGACGTCGATGTATCTCGAGATGCTGCAGGAGCTCGCGCCGGAGCTGGCGACGCAAAATCCGGGCGAACTGCGCGCCGCTCGCCTGCCCGATCTGCGCTACGTGATCCGCATGTGCGACACGGAAACGCCCGGCATGCTGACCTTCTCCGACGTGATCGAGCAGGGCCGCGCAACACTCGACGTCGCAAAACTCGACACCATCGGCGCGACGCTGTCCTGCCACGATCCAATCAACATTCAGTTCACCAGCGGCACGACAGGCAATCCGAAGGGTGCGACGTTGACGCATAGGAATGTCGTCAACAATGCGCGCTATATCGCGATGGCGATGCGTCTAACGGAGCAGGACGGCTTGTGCATTCCCGTCCCGCTTTATCACTGCTTCGGCATGGTGCTGGCGGTGCTTGCGTGCGTATCGGTCGGCGCGAATATGGTGTTCCCGGGCGAGGGCTTCGACCCGGCTGCAACGCTCGCGGCCGTCGCCGAAGAGCAGTGCACCGCGCTGCACGGTGTGCCGACCATGTTCATCGCCGAACTCGATCATCCGGATTTCGCCACCTACGATTTCTCGCGTTTGCGCACGGGCATCATGGCCGGCTCGCCGTGCCCGATCGAGACGATGAAGAAGGTTGTCGCGAAGATGCATCTGAGCGAGATCACCATCGCTTATGGCATGACGGAAACGAGCCCGGTGTCCTTCCAGAGTTCGACCACCGACCCGCTCGACAAGCGCACCACGACGGTCGGCCGTATCCAGCCGCATCTGGAAGTGAAGATCGTCGATCCGCTCGGCAACATCGTGCCGGTGGGGGAAACGGGCGAACTGTGCACCAAGGGCTATTCGGTGATGCAAGGCTACTGGGGGGACGAAGCGAAGACGCGGGAAAGCATCGTCGAAGGCTGGATGCATACCGGCGATCTGGCGACGCTCGACGCCGACGGCTACTGCAACATCGTCGGCCGCCTGAAGGACATGCTGATTCGCGGCGGCGAAAACATCTACCCGCGTGAGATCGAAGAATTTCTGTTCCGCCATCCGAAAATCCAGACCGTGCAGGTGTTTGGCGTGCCCGACGCGAAATACGGTGAGGAAGTGTGTGCGTGGATCGTATTGCGTTCAGGAGAGCAGGCCACAGCCGAGGAAATCCAGCAGTTCTGCCAAGGCCAAATCGCCCACTACAAGGTGCCGAAGTACATCCGCTTCGTCGACGAATTACCCATGACGGTGACCGGCAAGGTGCAAAAATTCGTCATGCGCGAACGGATGATCAGTGAATTGAAGGTGCAGGAAGACAAAACGGCCTGATGGTCATGCTGGTTCGGCGCCGCACGAAGACTCGTGTGGCGCCGGCCGACATTTTGAGGGAAACCGTTTGCTGTGACAGGGCGCCGTGAGCGGGGGAACGCGCGGTTTGAAAACCGCAAATCGGCCCGCTGAAAAGCTCGCAAACGTTTGACCAGACGAAAAAAAAGCGGGCCTGGAGCCCGCTAAAAACCACACGCTACGGGGTTAGCGCGAGGAGACCAATGATGGAACCAACTGAGACGACGACCCTGCGTCGACTACGGCCCCAGCAGGGATGCCCCTTCACAGGGCTTCGGCATACGCCGACCGGCAAGTGCATCGTATCCGCTCACACCACGCACCCCGCCACATCCGTGTTGAAACCGTTGAGGGCATTGTGGGCGAATTAACCTACCAGCACGGTAACAAAGTGTTTCAGGTTGTAACGCCCGCCAGATAAGGCGTTGAGGGATTTATTTCCAATCCGAAACGTTTTAAACGTATTTTTTACCTATGACTGTTGGGCTATTTCATACGATTGATTGATGCTATTCGCGATGCATATCGCGGCGTAATCCATTCAGTCGATTCCGCATGAACTAGTTGCATGCTCATCCTTTTCTGGACGAATCGGCTGTAATACTGCCGCTTTTCCAGCCTTGCGAAGCCCGTCCGTTCGCGGACAAATGCGCGCGCTGCACTGCAACACCCCACGCGTGCGCTAAAGACGCCCAAGTGGCCGGTTCGTTGACCCCTCTGTTCAACCGGATCGTTCAGATTTTTGCTTAACACCTTGGCGTCTGGTTACATGATTGTGTCAACCATGCGGACCTATTAATCAATCAAGCCGCATGGTTTTTCCGATTGGGCAGGATGCGGGCGGCACCCCGCAACCTTTACTTCAGCCATTTATCCGAGATCGCCTGGTACTCGCCGGTTGCTCGCGCAAGGTGCAACCACTGATCTACGTACTGCTGGAATGTCACATCGCCGCGCGGCAGCAACCAGGCCTTCTCGCCATACTGAAACGGTTTGTCCGGATGCACCGAGCAGAGACCCGGATTCAGCTTTTGCTGCAACAAGGTCTCCGACGCATCCGTCACCATCACGTCGGCCTTGCCGGCGAGGATCTGTTTGAAGATCGTGACGTTGTCGGGATAGACGGTCAGGTTCGCGTGCGGGAAATACTGCTTGGCGAAACGCTCGTTGGTGCCGCCCGGATTGACGATCACGCGGGTCTCCGGCTGATCGATATGCGCTACCGTTTGATATTTGCTGACGTCGTCACACCGGACGATCGGCGTTTTGCCGTCGATCATGTACGCCTGCGTGAAAAATGCGCGCTTCTGCCGCTCGAGCGTCGGCGAAACACCGCCCACGCCGATATCGCATTTTGCGACGAAGTCGTTCATCAGGTTCGGCCATGACGTTTTGACGAATTCCGCCTTTACGCCGAGCGATTTGGCGAGCGACTCGGTCATGTCGATATCGATGCCTTCGAACTGGCCGTCTGCCTTGTAAAACGAATACGGCTTGTAGTCGCCGGTCGTACAGGCACGCAGCGTGCCGCGCGTGAGGATTTCGTCGAGCCGTGAGGGCGCCGCGGCGGTGGCGCTGGTCTGCGCCTGGGCCACGCCTGCGTGCATCAAAACACTGGCCAAAATGCCGAGCAGTGCGAGTGCTGCCTTGTTCATCGAGTCTCCTTGGTTGTGCGTAATTGTTTGGTAAGGCCGTCGGATGATAGCCCGGTAATTCGCGCTTGAACATTGGCCGTTCAGCTGGGCCATGGCGCCGCACGGGGCAGCAAAAAAGCTGGCCGCAAGCAAGGTGCGCCACAGTTATTGCCCGCATCAAGCGCGATGCGGCCAGCCGGGTCCGGTAAAATGCTTCTTTGCCTTCAGTCGTATGCAACGTGGCCCATAAACTCCTGAACGACACTTTCCTGCGCGCGCTGCTGCGCCAGCCGACCGAGTACACGCCGATCTGGCTGATGCGGCAGGCTGGCCGCTACCTGCCGGAATACAACGCCACGCGGGGTCGCGCGGGCAGTTTTCTCGGCCTGGCGAAGAACCCGGCGTACGCAACGGAGGTCACGCTGCAGCCGCTCGAGCGCTATCCGCTCGACGCCGCGATCCTGTTCTCCGACATCCTGACGGTGCCGGACGCCATGGGTCTGGGTCTCGAGTTCGTCACCGGCGAGGGCCCAAAATTCGCCCGGCCGGTGCGCACGGAAGATGATGTGGCGCGCCTCGCGGTGCCGGATATCGACGCCACGCTGCGCTACGTGACCGACGCGGTGCGCGAAATCCGCACCGCGCTGACCGACGCGCAAGGCCGTCAACGCGTGCCGCTGATCGGTTTTTCGGGTAGCCCGTGGACGTTGGCGTGTTACATGGTCGAAGGCGGCGGGTCGGCGGACTTCCGCACGGTCAAATCAATGTTGTACGCGCGCCCGGACCTGATGCACCGAATTCTGGACGTCAACGCGAAGTCGGTTGCGGCGTACCTGAATGCGCAGATCGAAGCCGGCGCGCAAGCCGTGATGATTTTCGACACGTGGGGTGGGGCGCTCGCTGACGGCGTCTACCAGCGCTTCTCGTTGCAGTACATCCAGCAGGTCGTGAGCCAGTTGAAGCGCGATCACGACGGTGAAAAAGTGCCGGTGATCACCTTCACGAAGGGCGGTGGCTTGTGGCTCGACGAGATCGCCGATAGCGGCGTGGATGCGGTCGGTCTCGACTGGACCGTGAACCTGAGCAAGGCGCGCGAGCGCGTGGGTAGCAAGGTGGCGCTGCAAGGCAATATCGACCCTTCGGTGCTGTTTGCACCGCCGGCTTCGATCCGCATGGAGGCGCGCGCCGTGCTCGACAGCTTCGGGAATCATCCCGGCCACGTTTTCAATCTCGGCCACGGCATTTCGCAGTTCACGCCGCCGGAGCACGTTGCCGAACTCGTGGACGAAGTCCATCGTCATAGCCGCGCAATTCGCAGCGGCGCGCATGCACCAACCTGACCCGTAATCGCTGCCACTTTTGCTGCGGCGAAGCGAATTGGGCTCTCGGTCTAAGGGAATAATTGTAGTCAGCGGGCCGTCAGGTGGCGGTCCTGTGAAAGTCAAGACTTGACTTATGCACATTGAGCGCATTGCGGCGCGGTAGAGGCTTTTGTCGTACCCCGGCCCTTGCACATTGCTGGCGCATTTGATCTAAGCCTTGTCTGGCAAGGGTTTCAAGGGTTCACGACAAAATGTGCGGAATCCCACAGAAGGCCGCTGCGGCGCGGTTCTTGGCTCTTCTGAACGAAGTTCTCAACAAAGTTATCCACAGGCAAGCGGGCCGATTGCAATTGTTCAGCCGAATCCAAAACTTAGCGCGGAAATTGAAGTTTTACTTTAACTTCGATGGGTTCGCGGTTTGCTCAATGTGTACCGTGATGCGGCCTCGTGCCGCATCCATCTACCTGATCCACACCGCCGCGTGAGTGACGTGTTCGTCCGCGTCGCGCTGGATCACCCGCTGCCGACTTTGTTCGACTACCGCTGTGATACGCCCGAGCGCGTCGCGCCGGGCATGCTGGTGAGCGTGCCGTTCGGCAAGCGTCACGTGGTGGGTCTCGTATGCGAAGTGACCACTCACAGTGACGTGCCCGCTGAGCGCCTGCGGGCGGTCAACAATGTCTGTACCGCCTGTCCGCCGGTGTCGGGCGAATGGCTGGCTTTGGCAACCTTCGCTGCCGATTACTATCAGCGCGGCCTCGGGGAAGTGGCCCTACCCGCTTTGCCGCAAGCCCTGCGTGACGCCTCGCGCTGGTCGCGCCTGTTCGCACCGGAGGAGCGTTACAGCCTGACGGCCGAGGGCCGCGCCGCGTTGCCGCAAACATTGCCTGTGCGTGCCAGCGCATTGCGCAAGCTTGCCTCGGCCCTCGCCGAGGCCGAATTTCTGATTGCCGCCGACGCGCGCGCACTCCACCCCAAAGCCATTGCAACCCTCGACGCATGGCAGGCCGAAGGCTGGGTTGCGCTGGAGGTGATCGAAGCCGCTGAGGTGCTCGCCCCCGCCGCATCGCCGGATCTACCCGCACCGGCTCTACCCACCCTTACTGGCGAACAGGCGAGCGCAGTCGAAGCGATCCGCGACGCGAACGGTTTCGCGCCGTTCCTGCTGCACGGCGTGACCGGCAGCGGCAAGACCGAGGTGTATCTGCGTGCGCTCGCCGAGATTCTGGCGGCGAGGCCCGACGCGCAGGCACTCGTCCTCGTTCCTGAAATCAATCTGACGCCGCAGTTCGAGTCGGCCTTCCGTGCGCGCTTTGCCGTGCTCGAAGGCACGTCGATCGTCACGCTGCACAGCGGTCTCGCGGAAGGCGAACGGGCCCGCAACTGGTTCGCGGCGCACACCGGGCGCGCCCGCATTGTGCTCGGCACGCGGCTGGCGGTGCTTGCATCGCTGCCAAAACTCGCGATCATCGTCGTCGACGAGGAACACGATCCGGCCTACAAGCAGCAGGAAGGGCTGCGCTATTCGGCGCGCGATCTGGCGATCTATCGCGCCAAGCAACTCGGTTTGCCGGTTGTGCTCGGCTCAGCCACGCCGTCGCTGGAAAGCTGGTGGCAGGCGGATCAAGGGCGCTATAAGCGCCTTACCCTGTCGCGCCGTGCAGTCGCCGAGGCGGTTCTGCCGACCGTCAAGCTGATCGATCTGGAAGAAGAGCGGCGGCGTGGGCGGGCCTCGGTGGAGGGTTTGTCCGGGCCGTTGATCGCGGCGTTGAAAGCGCGGCTCGAGCGCGGCGAGCAGAGCCTCGTGTTCCTGAACCGGCGCGGCTACGCGCCGCAGCTCGCCTGCGATGCCTGCGGCTGGGTCGCGGGTTGTCCGCGTTGCAGCGCCTACGTCGTGTTGCATAAACCCGAACGTGCGCTGCGCTGCCACCACTGCGGCTGGGAATCGCGCATTCCGCGCTCGTGCCCGGACTGCGGCAATATCGACATCGCGCCGATGGGACGCGGCACGCAACGCGTCGAAGAAACGCTGGCGAGCGCGGTGCCCGGCGCCCGCGTGCTGCGTATCGACGCCGACAGCACGCGCCGCAAAGGCAGCGCGCAGGCGCTGTTCTCGGATGTCCATGCAGGCGAGGTCGACATCCTCGTCGGCACGCAGATGATTGCGAAGGGCCACGACTTCCAGCGGGTGTCGCTGGTCGGTGTGCTGAACGCCGACACCGCCTTGTTTTCACACGACTTCCGCGCGAGCGAACGCCTCTTCGCGCAATTGATGCAAGTGAGTGGCCGCGCCGGCCGCGCCGGTTTGCCGGGCGAAGTGCTGGTACAGACGCGCTACCCGCGCCATGCGCTGTATCACGCGCTGGGGCGGCATGACTACGTCGGCTTTGCCAGTTCGACGCTGGCCGAGCGGCGCGATGCCCATCTGCCGCCGTTCGTCTATCAGGCTTTGCTGCGCGCTGAAGGCCGCACGCTCGAAGCCGCGCTCGCCTTCCTGCAGCAGGCCGCTGCCGCGCTCACGGAGATCCCGGCCGCTGAGCGCGTGACGGTCTATGACGCCGTGCCGCTCACCATCGTCAAGGTGATGCACGTGCATCGCGCGCAATTGCTGATCGAGAGCGCGTCGCGGGCCGCGTTGCAGGCTACTTTGCGCGCGTGGCAACCGATGCTGCGCGGCCTGAAAGGCGTGTTGCGCTGGAATCTCGAAGTCGACCCGCTCGACATCTGACGCCTATCGTCGCGCGGATAGCCGGCTATGCCGTCTGCACAACCAGCTCGTTTCGCCCGACGACACCTGCACTCAGTTCGAGCCGATCCCGCAACACTGACGCGCGCGTTTGCCGCGCCGCTGGTCGAACCGGGCGGCGCTGCTTCACTGCTCGCTGTGTCAGTCGAGACCGGCGTCGCGATGCCTATCGCGAGTCGCCGGGTTCAGCCATTCAATCGTTCAACGCGGCTCGCGCGTCGCCGGCCGATGCGCACGATGCCGGCCGCGCGCGTTTATCTGCTGCACGTTTGCTCGAACCACCCGTCGCGCCACGAATGAACAGCACGGCGCACGTTGCACACATGGCCCAGATGCCCAATACCACCAACCACTTTTCCATTTCGCCAGTCCTCTAAAACCCCGTACCGTTTTTATGTGCGTGCCTTGCGGCCGCGACCATCCATGTTCTATATAACGGCGCGTCGAGCAATCTGATAAGGGTAAAAGCGAAAAGAATCACGCCAGGGAAAGTACTGAGCGCAACCGCCATCGCCTCGTGCGGCGCCATCCGGCGCGAACCCCCGTCGTATCGGGCTTTCACGAGGGTGCAACCATGCGGGGCGCATGGTTGCACCTTTTTATTGGGAGGCGTACGATTCGCTCAACTTTTAGTCTTTCGCCAGCGAATTAGTCTGGTATCCGAAGAAGGAAACATGGCTAGCACCACCCTTGGCGTCAAGGTCGACGACCTCCTGCGTTCCCGGCTGAAAGATGCCGCCACTCGCCTCGAACGCACTCCGCACTGGCTGATCAAGCAGGCGATCTTCGCCTACCTCGAAAAGATCGAGCACGGCCAATTACCTCCTGAATTGTCGGGCCACACCGGCTCGGCCGATCTGGCTGACGGCGCCGCGGTGGAACAGGAGGAAGACGGTGCGTCGCATCCATTCCTCGAATTTGCGCAGAACGTGCAACCGCAATCGGTGCTGCGCGCGGCGATCACCGCTGCGTATCGCCGTCCCGAGCCGGAATGCGTGCCGTTCCTGCTCGGCCAGGCGCGTCTGCCGGCCAATCTCGCGGGCGACGTGCAAGCGATGGCCGGCAAGCTGGTCGAAACGCTGCGCACGAAGAGCAAGGGTGGTGGCGTCGAAGGGCTGATCCACGAATTCTCGCTGTCGAGCCAGGAAGGCGTGGCGCTGATGTGCCTCGCCGAAGCGCTGCTGCGCATTCCCGACCGTGCCACGCGTGACGCGCTGATCCGCGACAAGATCAGCAAGGGCGACTGGAAATCGCACGTTGGCCAGGCGCCGTCGCTGTTCGTCAACGCCGCGACGTGGGGCTTGATGATCACCGGCAAGCTGGTGACGACCAATAGCGAAACGGGTCTCTCCTCGGCGCTCACGCGCCTGATCGGCAAGGGCGGCGAGCCGCTGATCAGGAAGGGCGTGGACATGGCGATGCGCCTGATGGGCGAGCAGTTCGTCACCGGCGAGAACATCTCCGAAGCGCTGGCCAACAGCCGCAAGTACGAAGCACGCGGTTTCCGCTACTCGTACGACATGCTCGGCGAAGCGGCCACCACCGAAGCCGACGCGCAGCGCTACTACGCGTCGTACGAGCAGGCGATCCACGCGATCGGCAAGGCGGCCGGCGGCCGTGGCATTTACGAGGGCCCGGGCATTTCGATCAAGCTGTCGGCGCTGCACGCACGCTATTCGCGTTCGCAGCAGGAACGCACGATGAGCGAACTGCTGCCGCGCGTGCGCTCGCTGGCGGTCCTCGCGCGCCGCTACGACATTGGCCTGAATATCGACGCTGAAGAAGCCGACCGCCTCGAAATCTCGCTCGATCTGCTCGAAGCGCTATGCTTCGATCCGGAACTGGCCGGCTGGAATGGCATCGGTTTCGTGGTGCAGGCGTATCAGAAGCGCTGCCCGTTCGTGATCGATTACATCGTCGATCTGGCGCGCCGCAGCCGTCACCGCATCATGGTTCGCCTCGTGAAGGGCGCGTACTGGGATACCGAAATCAAGCGCGCGCAAGTGGACGGCCTCGAAGGCTATCCGGTCTACACGCGCAAGATCTACACGGACGTGTCGTACCTCGCCTGCGCCAAGAAGCTGCTCGGCGCGCCGGACGCGGTCTATCCGCAGTTCGCCACGCACAACGCGCATACGTTGTCGGCGATCTATCACCTCGCGGGCAATAACTACTACCCCGGCCAGTACGAGTTCCAGTGCCTGCACGGCATGGGCGAGCCGCTGTATGAGGAAGTCACCGGCCGCGACAAGCTGAACCGTCCGTGCCGCGTGTATGCGCCGGTCGGCACACATGAAACGCTGCTCGCGTATCTCGTGCGCCGTCTGCTGGAAAACGGCGCGAACACGTCGTTCGTGAACCGCATCGCCGACGAAAACGTCGCGATCAAGGACCTGATCGCCGATCCGGTCGACGAAGCCTCGAAGATCGTGCCGCTCGGTGCGCCGCACGCGAAAATTCCGCTGCCGCGCAATCTGTTCGGCGCCGAGCGGCTCAATTCGATGGGCCTCGATCTGTCGAACGAACATCGTCTGGCTTCGCTGTCGTCGGCATTGCTGGCGAGTGCGCATCACCCGTGGCGCGCCGCGCCGATGCTCGAAGACAACGAGATCGCCGTGGGTGCCGCACGTGACGTGCGCAACCCGGCCGATCATCGCGACCTCGTCGGTACGGTCGTCGAAGCGACGTCGGAACATGTGAGCGCCGCGTTGGCACACGCCGTCGCCGCCGCGCCGATCTGGCAAGCGACGCCGGTCGATGCCCGCGCCGATTGCCTCGCGCGTGCCGCCGATCTGCTTGAAGCGCAGATGCACACGCTGATGGGTCTCGTGGTGCGTGAAGCCGGCAAGTCGCTGGCGAACGCGGTCGCGGAAATCCGCGAAGCGATCGATTTCCTGCGCTACTACTCGACGCAGATCCGCAACGAATTCTCCAACGATACGCACCGCCCGCTGGGTCCGGTGGTCTGTATCAGCCCGTGGAACTTCCCGCTGGCGATTTTCATGGGCCAGGTGGCTGCGGCGTTGGCGGCGGGTAATACCGTGCTCGCGAAGCCGGCTGAACAAACGCCGCTGATCGCCGCACAAGCCGTGCGTATCCTGCGCGAAGCCGGCGTGCCGGCGGGCGCGGTGCAATTGTTGCCGGGCGACGGCGAAACGGTCGGCGCCGCTCTGGTGGCCGATCCGCGCACCCGTGCGGTGATGTTCACCGGTTCGACCGAAGTCGCGCGTCTGATCAACAAGACGCTCTCGAATCGCCTCGACCCGGAAGGCAAGCCGATTCCACTGATCGCCGAAACCGGCGGTCAGAACGCGATGATCGTCGATTCGTCGGCGCTTGCTGAACAGGTGGTCGCGGACGTGCTGCAGTCGTCGTTCGATTCCGCCGGTCAACGGTGTTCGGCGTTGCGCGTTCTTTGTCTACAAGAAGATGTGGCGGACCGCACGCTGGAAATGCTGACGGGCGCGATGCGTGAACTGTCAGTGGGCAATCCGGACCGCCTGTCGATCGATGTCGGCCCAGTGATCGACCTCGATGCGAAGCGCGGCATCGACGCGCACGTCGCGGCGATGCGCGAGAAAGGCCGCAAGGTCGAGCAACTGCCGATGCCGGAAGGCGGCGCACAAGGCACGTTTGTTCCGCCGACGCTGATCGAACTCGACAGCATCGACGAATTGAAGCGTGAAGTGTTCGGCCCGGTGCTGCATGTGGTGCGCTACCGCCGCAACCAGTTGGACAAGCTGCTCGAACAGATCCGTACGACCGGTTACGGCCTGACGCTCGGCATCCATACGCGGATCGACGAAACCATCGCCCACGTGATCAGCCGCGCGCATGTCGGCAACATTTATGTGAACCGCAACGTGATCGGCGCGGTGGTGGGGGTCCAGCCGTTCGGCGGCGAAGGTCTGTCGGGCACGGGTCCGAAAGCAGGCGGCGCGCTATATCTGCAACGTCTGCTGGCGACGCGTCCGGCGGGATTGCCGAAGTCGCTGGCCGATGCGTTGATCGTGGATGCGCCGCAAGCGGGCGCAAACGGGGATAATCGCGGCGGTGACAATCCGTCTGCTGCGTTGACCGCTTACCGCGACTGGCTGATCGGCGAACGGCAACCGGTGTTGGCTGCACGCGTCGACGGTTACCTTTCGCATGTGCTGGCGGGCGCAACTGCGGTATTGTCTGGGCCGACCGGCGAGCGCAATACTTACACGCTGGGCGCGCGCGGCACGGTGCTGTGTATCGCCTCGACGGCGAGCGGTGCGCGCGTGCAGTTCGCCGCCGCGCTGGCTACGGGAAATCGCGCGTTGTTCGAGGGCGCGGCGGGTGAACAATTGGTGTCGCAGCTGCCTGCCGCGTTGAAGTCTTACGCAAGCGTGAAGAAGAGCGCCGATACGCCGTTCGACGCGGTGCTGTTCGAAGGCGATAGCGACGAACTGCTGGCGCTGGTGAAGGAAGTGGCGAAACGTGCGGGGCCGATCGTCTCGGTACAGGGCGTCGCGGCTCGCGCGCTGGAAAGCGGCGATGACGACTACGCGCTCGAGCGTCTGTTGACGGAACGCTCGGTCAGCGTGAATACGGCAGCAGCTGGCGGTAATGCGAATTTGATGACGATCGGTTGAGCGAACCTCATCGATTACTTCAATAAAACGGAAGCGGTACGGCGACCCCGAAAAACCGCTCCATCCACACCTGGTACCAAGGAGAAGCTATGCAACACAAGATGAAACAGCTGGCAGGCGCAGCGCTGGTTGCGGCAATGTCGCTGGCGGGGACGGCCAACGCTCAATCGACCGAAGACGTGAAGATCGGCTTTGCCGGTCCGATGACGGGCGCTCAGGCGCACTATGGTAAGGACTTCCAGAACGGCATCACGCTGGCGGTGGAAGATATGAACGCCACCAAGCCGGTGATCGGCGGCAAGCCGGTTCGCTTCGTGCTGGATTCGGCCGACGACCAGGCTGACCCGCGCACCGGCACGACCGTTGCACAAAAGCTGGTGGATGACGGCATCAAGGGCATGCTCGGCCACTTCAACTCGGGCACCACGATTCCGGCTTCGCGCATCTACGCGAATGCGGGCATCCCCGAAATCGCCATGGCGACGGCGCCTGAGTACACGCAACAAGGTTTCAAGACCACGTTCCGCATGATGACGTCCGACACGCAGCAAGGTTCGGTCGCCGGCACGTTCGCGGTGAAGAGCCTGGGCGTGAAGAAGATCGCGATCGTCGACGACCGCACGGCTTACGGCCAAGGTCTGGCCGATCAGTTCGAAAAGGCAGCGAAGGCATCGGGCGCAACCATCGTCGATCGTGAATACACGAACGACAAGGCTGTCGACTTCAAGTCGATCCTGACCAAGCTGAAGTCGGTCCAACCGGACCTGATTTATTACGGCGGCGCGGATTCGCAAGCGGCACCGATGGTCAAGCAGATGAAGGCACTGGGCATCAAGGCGCCGCTGATGGGCGGCGAAATGGTCCACACGCCGACCTTCATCCAGATCGCGGGTGACGCGGCGAACGGCACGGTGGCATCGCTCGCCGGCCTGCCGCTGGACGAAATGCCGGGTGGCAAGGACTACGTCGCGAAGTACAAGAAGCGCTTCAACGAAGACGTGCAAACGTATTCGCCGTACGCTTACGACGGTGCAATGGCGATGTTCGACGCCATGAAGAAGGCTAACTCGACCGATCCGGCCAAGTACCTGCCGCTGCTCGCGAAGACCTCGATGCCGGCCGTGACGTCGGCTAACCTCGCGTATGACGCGAAGGGCGACCTGAAGAACGGCGGCATCACGCTGTACAAGGTTGTCGACGGCAAGTGGACGACGCTGCAAAGCGTGGGCGGGAAGTAAGCAATCCACCGCCAATCGTGCAGCAATGAAAAAGCCCCGCGGTGAATGAACTGGCCGCGGGGCTTTTTTTGCGCCCTTGTTCAGAGCGCTTCGCCGTCATTCCATCTTCTGCCGGATGACAGCAAGCGTCTTGGTGTCGTAGTGCAGTTCGACTTTTCTGCCGTCCTGGTTGTATGCCTCGACCTCGTAGCAATTGTCATCGATCTGGAGCTTCGCGATCTTGTAGCCATGCGCCTCGATCTGTGCGCGAGCGTCGGCTTCGTTGAGCCATTCCGCCGTGGGATGCACGGGACAGGTCACACTGCTGCTGGCTAGCGCAGCACCGGAACAACCAAGCGTAACAATCAGTGCAGTTGTCTTGAGCATTTTCGCCTACCTCTGATGATTGATTGACCACTTTAGCTTTCGCAAGCGGTCGTCACGCGCGGTTAGCAAGGTTTCGTGATTTCGATCAACCAGGAGCATTCGCCCCACTACGTCGTTGCAGTCGCTCTTCGCTACGCTGATGCGCTCGCGAGTTCGTCTCCCGGAGCTTCCTCCCCTGCTCCCGAATCTGTTCTAACGTCGCGCCCGGCGTACTCGCCTCCTGCGTCATCCGAATCTCGATCACGGCCGCACGCTCGGCCTCCATCTATACAGGGGCGCGTACAAGCATCGTGATGCAAGGGGTTGTCACGAAGCCGGCGTCGTCCCTTTGAGGACGAACTGCTTGCCGGGTGTTTTCTGCCTGGCCCCGCGGCCAAGGTGCATCGACGAAGCACCCTCAGCATAAGCTGTTATTTTCAGATCGCCGTCGCATCGAGCCAGCAGCGCATAAGCACGCCCTTTTTCTACCGCCGAGTCTGTTGCCGCCGGCGCGTAGTCGAGCCATTCGATAGGTTTTTCCGCATTCATTTCTCCCGGTGGACTACCCGCCGATTTTCCTGAAAAAGCAAAAAAGCCACTTTCGTATTTTTCCAGAATATCGACTATTCCGCGATTACCTGCTAATTCGTTATGTTCATTGACAAGCGCCATGTCTTCAGAGATTCCCAAACTCGGTATCACTTCTCCGTTTAGGGCGAGATAGGCCTGATAGATGCCTGCTGCGCCTTCCTGATCAGGGCGCCACTTCTGATCGTCAGTTTTCTGCCCCGCGTGGAAAGCATAAAAATATTGTTCATCCACCCCGAAAACAATGGTCGATCCACTCAATTCGCCTCCGGATACGACCACGGGATATCCCTCCTTTACATCTTCCAATTTTATCCGGATTGCAGCGGTTCCAGATTTTCCACTCGTTAACTCGACAATGGATATATCGTCATTAAGCAAGTTATCTTTTCCCCATGTCCCTGACCAAACGTCATCTCTCCCCTGAGACGTAGTGTCGCCGCCCTTCCACGTATCCAGAACATCAGAGAACTTGCTGTCGGCGAGAGAAAACTCTTTTTTCATCTCGATCGTATGCGAATCAAATCTTGTAGCGTCAAAGCCAAGCCGAATCTCACTAGATGATTTTCGATACAACAATCCGTTCCTGGCAAGAGGCTTGATATCTCCCTGAACCAGATCGCCAATGTCCGTGTGCGTTAGCTGGATCGGTCCGCCTTTTTTCTGATGATCCTTAAATTGCCATTCAAGCGGCGAGTCTCGATCGATTTTCCATCGACGATAGTCGGTGATGAATCTGTCGTGATCGGAGTGCCGGGTGCGGATATAATCCAGACTCGCGGTCAAATATGCCAAATTGTCCGGATTTTTTAATGTCGCTTTATTGGCTGCCTCAAGGAGGTCGTGTAGTTCCGATGGCGATAGTCCAAATTCCCTCATGATCTCCTGCGCATTTTCTCCCCGCAGTTGTGGCTCCGGTAACGCAACGATATCTGCAATGTCCACGGAATTACCTGAGATTTTCGCGTATTTACAATCGGGCGTGTTGCGCTTCACCGCGTGATAAGCTTCGTGAATTAAAACGGTTGCCAGGTAATTTTTGAACTCGCTTTGGGTAAAACTCTTTCTGAGAGACGCATCGACCACTGCGTCGACGTATATGGTAATGGGCGGTAACTCATTCTTCCAGTCACCGAGTGCGGCAGCCGCTCTCGTGAGCATAAGTATTTTCGGTTGATTATCGAGATAGCCGGCCTGATAAGAAACGTCGCCCCCGACGTCGAGTTTGCTTAAAAAGGTCTTGATTTTGGCCAACTCTTCTCGAAGCCTTTCTTTCACAACGTCGGTGTGTCTCCCCAGAAAGATGTCCAACGCCTCGTCGACCTTTTGCGCATCTTTTCCATCGGTGAGGGCTTTGAGCGCGTTGTCTAGAGAATTCAACGCGCGTTTGCGCGCACTGGATACAATCTTGTAGATCGGCTCACTCTGGACTCGAGTCAAGTCAATAAGGTGGCTAGCTTTGCCGCCACTGACCGGAGCGCGTCGCAAAGCTTCATTTTCGAAACTATATGAGAATTCGTAATATCGGATGTCATTGTCATTTCGCGCTAACACAATCCCTTGTGCCTTGTTGGAGGTGTTTGCCCCAGGCTTTGACTCGCCACGAATTTCAGGGTTTATGGTGTTAATTTTTTCCTTTGCAACTGCCTTCTGAGATATCAATTTGAACCCAGACTTAAACTTGAATTTTCTGGCGCGTCTGAAAACGGAGGTTGAAATGGCCCTGAGCGGCAACGGCTCCCAGAACGCAAATAGCTCATAGCTGGCAATCGCAAAAAGGCGGATTGGAAAAAGTGAAAGATCCCTTGCCGTATCTGCCAAAATTGCCATTAATAGCGCTTTTCCTCTGTGTCCTTTGAGGAGATTATCGAACACTGATATGCGCAAAGCTTTTGCACTTTGCAACGAAAGTTCCGCACCTGGAATTGCGATCGACACTAGAGTGAGAAGATCCAGTGTTACTTCTTCTGCGATTTCCTGGTTCGAGGGATGATAATCCGGATCATTCACGGCGTGATAAGCCATGTCGAACCCAGGGATAAACAAGGTTATATATTGCCACCAGTGCATGTGAAATTCCAGGTCCTCTTTCTGGTCGATTATTATTTTAAGCATGGCCTTGGCAGCAGCATCCGTGATTTCGATGAGTCGATTTCCGGAAAAATCATTTCTGTCTGGTCTATCTAAAACAAGATAAGCTTCACTGAACATCGTCGCATCGAGACTCGTCGTATTTCGGAGGACCGGATGTATTACTTTTGTGAACAACTGATTTTTCTTCCACAGAAGATTCTTCTTCGGGGAGATTGCAGGTAAAGGCCGAAGGTAGTCTTTTTCAGAGGAAATAGCCGAGAGTATTTTATTTGAGGTCATTTCGGCCGCAGTTACGGACTTGATAATAAACCGTCCGTTGAGTGTGGAGATTACTGTCCAACTCCCTGACGCCATTTCACAAAAGATCAATTCGCCAGCTGTCGAATACCCTGCATCGAATATATTTAAAACAATTTCTCTAAATTTGATCGGCATACTTATCATATCCATAAAAAAGCGCCTTTGCGCGCTTTCTTTCGAAGGTAATGGAGGTGACTCGGTTGCCGGTTTTGTAAATACAATTGTTTTAATTACTTTGATCGGTTTTTCGATGAGCATCCGGTAGGGATGCAAACCATAATCGAAGAGAGCGAAGAGGCTGAGCGCTTCTGCCAGCGGCGAAAGATATTTAGATCGAAATGTTACGAACTGGCCGTAATATTCAGAGTCCGAGCCCGTTTCGGCATTTGGCTTGATATTCTTTATGAATTGCTCGGCTTCGTCGACTATCCCGCTGCGCCGCTTTGTGAATGGAAGATCGCTGAGTTTATTATTAAACTCGATGAGTAATTTAGTGGGATCCAGATTGTATGAGTATAAATCATAAATGCTCGATCCTGTCAATGACTTATAAAATATGGCTTCTGCGAATGAAACGAACGTCGTTACTTCCGGGCTCGATCCGGTGACCAGGGCGAAATTATCCAGGTAGCCCGCCGTCGATAAATTGTGAAGACTGTGGGGTAGGCTTTGATTCTCTCCGAGCATCTGCAGCGTCGCTTTGACGGCCAATGCTCTGGCTTCAAAAACAGTGGCATCTTCCGGGGTTGTTACTGCGGCGGGGAGTTTTGATTTGATCTTGTCCAGGACATTGCGATAATTACGGCATAATGCCATGCGATTTTCTATATAACGGGATGCATACCGGTGTGCAAGAAGTGTCCTGGTTTTGATTTCGAATTCGATATGATCGCGTGGACCCCGAAGGTTATATATTTCCTCCTTTAGTTCGAGGATCTTCGCCTTGATTGTGCATCGAATTGCAGATGTCATTTCCGTGGAGAGGCCGGTCTTTCCAATTGGAACCCTGGATGCGTTGTCGGCCCACAATCGAAGCGCAATACTCACCCCCTCTGCTACGGGGCCAGGTGGCGCAGTTCTGGACCTGTTGCCTAGTTGATCGACAATATAATCATCAAGGCTTTCAATAGCTAACGGAGGCTGGTTGATATCGATTGGCAAATCAAAAACTGATTCCAATTTGGCAATCACTCCTTCCTTACCCTCAGGACGAAGGCCCTGTTGCCTACGAATGATGAAGGTTTCGTAGGCTTTTATTTTTATCAGGATTGACTCGAGACGCCGAAATTTTTGAGACGTACATCCCGTGTCGTCGCTATTATTGATTTCTTTCAAAATCGAATAAAATTCCTGGCCATATCGATTTTCTGAGGAGAGGTAGTACACGGGAGGGTACAACTTATTCGAATAATCGAGAAATGCCTGACGTACGGCCGTTTCGTAGATATTCTCATCTTTCCCGGAAGGGCGGTCTCCATTTTTTATATCAGAAATTGAATCGAGTGCGTTTTCAAAAAACCTATAATCAAATCGAGCTTCGAGGAAGGATCGAACACACTCAAGGTTTTTCCCCTTCAAGTCAATCCATTTTGAATGCGCGGTATGCATGTTCGAATCAACGTCGGGGCATTTTCGGCTTAGTGGTTCGGCGGCAGTCTGTGGCACATCAACTTCGGGGTTGTTTGTCTTTCGTGAATGGAAAATTCCTGATCTTGGGAAACCGGCGGTCAATTCGAAAACGGAGGCTAGGGTCATGGCGGCGAGGAGCGTACCCGTTCGCGATAGCCCTGTGCGCGCAGCAAGTGCGGTCCCGACGGCGACGGTGATGACGGGGTTCGAGGATCCAACCGAGTGTTGAGGGCTAGCTGCGGGATGGGCCTTAGGCACACCTGGAGCCTCACCGGGAGGTGCCGCTGCGCTGCCCCTTGCAGACGCAGAGGCTCTCAACCGAGCCATACGGGATTTCGCGTAGATAAAGCGCGCCTGCCTTTCCTGCTTTTGAGTAGCCTTCTCCCCGTGGCTCAGTCTCATTCGCTCGGCATTGGGGTCGTCATCCACCGGGCAGACAGGTTCAACCACTGTGGCGAGGCTGGCCGTGGGTTTCGCATCGACCACCGTTTGCAGGACTGCATAACTCTGTACCGCCCGCTGCAGATACCCGATCATTCCCGCTATTTTCTCGCCAAGCGAGGTTTCGGGAGGCTGCATATCGTTCTCAAAGAGGAAGCCGTTTGGGGGGTAAACCGCCGGCCCATGGAGAACATTGGAGACGCGTGAGTTGACCGTCTGCCGCTTAACAAAATATCCGTAGTACGAAATGAGTGAGACAACCCCGACAGTCATGTAAATGTTTTCACGCTGACCGCTTAGACATTCGGGAACTACCCCGTCCAGCACATCGTCGACATACCGCTTCGTCTCCTCGGCGACGGCAAATAGAAGTGATTGCGGAGACAGTAGCTGATAAGGAAGCGCCGACAGCGCCTGGATCAGTCCGCCCAGCACATCGCGCTGCTTCAACGCGGTCACCAGGTTATACACAGCGGCGCCAGCAGCGGCGGCGACGCTCGCCGTTGGCGAGACTTTCGCCAGTAGCCAATATCCAAACGTCAATAATTCGCTGTGGGCGATCCATTCGCTGATCCGGGATCCCGCTGAAAAAAGCACCCGCTGAGATTCGGTGTGGCAGGCAAGTGGAATAGGACGGTATTCAACGAGCGGCGTGCTCCATTTAACTCTTGTCGGCGTGCGGAACGATGCGGCTATTTCATCCCGGTCCGAATCGGCCAGCCCCGCATCCTGTGCGGTTGGAGGCATCCAGTCTGCATCGCAGGCAGCATCCTCGAAACCATCGGGGATAAGAACTGGAGACAAGGCTTTCAATACGTCATGGGCGCCCAGAGCGCGAAATATCTCTTGTCGTTCCCCATAGACTGGGCTCATCACGGCTGCGGGGCGGCCTATCTGCTCACTCGTCCGCTTTGCAATATGGGCAGCGGTACGGAAGGAGCTACTTTCGGACGTTTCCCGGTCGGTGCCTGAAGCACCGCGATACTGGTTGGCAAAGGGTGTGAGCCGCCGGACTCGTTTCTGCGGGCGGGACGTTTCGTTAGAGCCGGCCCGTTGTGGCGCTAACGCAGGCTGTTCTCGCCGCTCGGGGTTTGCCAGCCCGTCGGCCGTATCCGATGCGTCAAAGAACTCATCCGCGTCCGTCTCGTCGTCTCCCTGTAATCCCGAGAGCGTCCTGAGATGTTCAGGTGTTGCGCAAACGCCGTTTCCAGTGGCGGCATCTCGCGCGCTCAGCGATTCGTGCACCGGACCGCAGAGTGCCTTGCGGACCTCGCAGCGGCTCTGCGGCTGACCCCGTAGAGCGCTCGGACGGCCATCGTCACCCAGCAAAATCGCCTCGAGCTCCGGATGACTGAGCGCGTAGTCCTGTATCTCCCGACGGAAATAATCCACTGCCTCCCGTTCGCTTGCAGGCACCTTTCCCCGGAAAATCCGTTTGACCGCATCCACATTCTCAGACGCTTGCAGTGCCTTCCAGATGGCATTGAAGAAACAGTTTCCATCAGGTCGAACCCAGACTCTTTCACCATTTATAAGCGTCCAGTAGTGGTCGTCCGCTACCTCGATATACACATCGCCAGCGCTGCGCTCTAACTCGCCAAAAGACACATTGGTTGGACCGCTCCTTACGTGAAGCGCCAGCCCGCCCTCCTTCCAGCAAGGAAGTTCAGAAATCAGGTAAGGCATTGAATCCGCCAGTTCAAAATTCCATTCGCCATCGCGCCCGATGCGCTCCACCTGGTCGGCCCACCTCGATTCCACAACATGCGGCTGCTTGACAACTTTATTGTGTCCGCGTCGCTTACTTCCGGTTGCGGAATCTCTCTCTGCGTAGGTGTGCATAAGCCGCCTCGGAATCGGACCACTGACTTTGAGTAGAGCCGTGCGTTAGTCGGTCGTGGCGCGCGTCGCTTCCGGCATGTCGTCGCGATGCGGAGACGCTTGCTGCAAAAGGACGCGGTTCTATCTGGAACAATCTGCACGCGCGATTGCAGGATCGCACCTGGCAACGGCTCGCTGGCGAAGGCGCACCTGTCAGTGCTTCGCATGGGTCGCGCCGAACCTTCGACATCGTCGTAAGGCTGCGGAGATGAATTGAAATATAACGAGCGCCATGTCCATCGACATGATGGCTGCATGACAATTGCGTCATGAAACGGTTCGGTGGTCGCCGTGGGGACGGGATGCGACATCGCGCGCAGCACCGACGCGCTCTCCGAATGCAACCTCGCCAATACGCTTCGTCACGCCGGACAGCGACACCGTTGCCCTCGAGTGACTGCGAAAGTGGATCGCCACTAACCTCCGGTTGTCCGAAGCTTCCTCCCCTGCTCCCGAATCTGTTCCAACGTCGCGCCCGGCGTGCTTGCCTCCTGCGGCACCCGGTTCGTGCCGAAGTCGTTGTTGTTCACGACGATGAGTGAGAGTCGCGTCTTCCGGTAGATGCGCGCACAACTGCTGGATCACTTTGCCCACTTGCACGTCGCCTGGTCGGTCAATCCGGACCTGATCCATTACGGCAGCGCGGATTCGCAAGCGGCACCGATGGTCAATGCGCGTTCGGGCTCTCCAGCTGGCTACGCAATACCAGGTGCGCCAGTCGACGGTGGCTCGATACGATGAGCCGCGAATTTCCGTCAGCTTTTCAGGTCTTTGACACCACGCACCCGCTCAACGTTACGTTCGAAATTGGCACGATCGTAGCTCTGCATAATGAAAGTGACACCCTTGTCCGTACGGAGACGGCTCACGTCGATATTGGCGGGATTTCTCTCTCTATCAAAGATCGAGGCCAGCAATCTGGCTTGCTCAGTCGGAGGCGACTGCGCAAAACCGGGGCGCATCAGCGCGAGAATATCCTCGATGCTTACGCTCTCCATACCGCGGCCTCTGAGCCAATCCCGGATCCCCACTTCCGGAATTACCCCGGGTTCCACATTCGACTGCAGACTATAGGCCATCAGTTCCGGCCCGGCAGGGATGTCGATTAAATAATTATGTCCGAGCCGGTGATCCATAATCAGAAAGACATAGTTTTTCTGATGATCGAGAGTATTCAGCGTTGTGGCGAATTCCGAAAAATCGGTTTGCTGAATTCGGGTCGGATCGACCGCGGAGACATCCTCGACCATCAGCTTGAAGATGTTATTCGCGGAAAGGTCGCCCGGAGGTTCCTTTGGGGCGTAGGGGTTGATACCCACCAAGTCTATATATGTCTCAAGGCCACCCATTTCCTTGACCTCGATATCGATATTCTTTCGGATCTCGGCGGTATCCCGGTCAACAATCCGTTTAGCATAATCGCCGTTCCATAATGTGCGATCCACATTGATATCCGACAGGTCCTCCGCCAGTTTTCGGAAAGCCGTCTTGCCCGGATAAGCATCGCCGCGTGAGGGCACAGGCTTGGTCTCTGATGCCGTTTTTCTGACAACCCAGCGACCGTCCACTTTTCTCTCGACGGCAATGGTGCCTGTGGTGGGTTCGGTGCCTCGCCCTGGCTTAAGATTCCAACCTCTTCCAGAACTATCCAACACCACCTGGTATGTGTGACCGTCCGATCGAATATAATAATCTTTCTGCCGAAATGGCATGCGCTTCTCGTAAACACCCTTGAAGATATCTTCGGCCCTGCCAAAATACAGTCCCTTTGTATCAGTATCGACACTCCACTCCGGATTTAAACCCATCTCATCCGCATAGGCATCTCCCTTTTGGCCAAGGTGAACTGTCGCCGAAAAGGTGGTTGTGTCCTGCGAAGTGTAGGGATACATGGGGTAATCAACTTTACGCAAACGCCACTGGGGAACACGTAACGGCGTCATCGATCCGACCGCGCTATTGCTATCGGAAATGGCGCCGGAAAACACTGTGTCGATATCCGCAACAGAATCGAAATCCTTGTATGCGACAAATGATCGAGGATACACGTCTCTAAATTTTCTCGCCCACGCTTCCTCAGTACCGTAAAAAGGCAGTCCCATCACGGGGTATCTCCCAGCGGTAATATCGACAGCCACTGCGGTATCGCCGGTATCGTCGATGATGAGATAATGCATCTCGGGCTCGATAGTGTTTGGCAAACGCCAGATCATCACAAGGCGACACTTCACCGCTCGACCGAGTCCATTCATAAATGACATGACCTCCTTCGCGGCGGCGGCTTCGGCGGTACGAGGATCGTTAAAAAAGGGCCTGAGTTTATCGTCACTTTCGAGCTTCGTTCGCAGCTCGGCAATGGTGCGCGAGGTCTCGACCGACGGCCGTGCTGCTGACGGTGGAAAATAGCGTTCTATATCATTGGCTGCCGTAACCTTCACTTTCTTTACTGATGTCTGGCCTAGTGAACCAACCTCCACAAATCCTTCAACCTGGACATCGCCTTTACTGTCTTTCAAGATCAGGAGCTGACTATTCCCAACGGAAAATCGACCCTCGTCGCCCTTATAGCTATATGCCCAGTGGGTGCTATCCTGTCTTTCAATCCGGGTTGGAGAGGTGCTTTCCAAGGGGCGAGAGGAGATGATATAGGTGTTGTCAAAGTAACCGTATAATCCTGTCAAATCGGCGCTCGTAGGCTCGTCCGGCAAAACCAATGATGATTTCTGCCCGGTCAGAACACCGTGAACATGAGCGATATGTTTTACGCCGTCAGCGTGAGTTTGCCATTGGGTGTCCGGAGAGTGCTTGCCAGCGTGGTATATATATATTGAATTTTCTGATTTCTTTATACATATGATTTGAGTGCATCCAGATAGCGCGCCCGAAGAAATAAGGAGCGGGCGCCCGGGGATAAGCTCGTCAAGCGATATTTTTATTCCGTTAGCGCCATCGTTCCCGTTCGGAACCAGAATGACATCGAGTTTTTGCAGCTCGTCATTTTCTCCGCTCCAGAAATCACCATAGGAAACTCTCGAGGATTGTGAGTAGGAAACAATATCGGAACCCTGCCCCAGCTGAATATCATATGGCGACGTGGTGCCTAGTGCCGTGGAGGGCTGAGGCGATTCATGTGTGATCTGGGAATCACTTCTGGCGAAAACGAATTTCCAGGGCAAGCTTCTAACCGTCCGGTTTGGCTCGGGGAAGATGGCACCCTTGCCGATTGCAGCGGAGATATTTCCCGATAGTAATTTTTTAAGTTCTGCATTTTCGGTTACGGGTGGACTAACTACCCCGGGTACGGAGCCGCTCTGTGGGACCTCCGGGGCTCGAACCACGGTACGCCTTATGGCGCTATTCAAAACAGAACGTAGATTATTAAAGGTTGCGCGGGAAAAAACTGCGCGATACCTGGCCAATTCATCCACTCTTCTCATTCCGAAGCTGGTCGCGATAGTCTCCGAGCGCGGATTTATTGCCAACGCGGCGATTTTTTGAACCCCGCTCATGTGAAACACTGCGTATTTCACAGTATGGTAGCTCAGAAAACGGCCAATACCTTCGAGATTATATTTTTGCAGCTCAGCCATGCTCCAGGACGGGCTATGACGATGACGGAACACGTAGCCTATGAATTTCTCGTCATTTCGAATTTGGGAAAATGGGTGAGCAATTATGCCACTCACCGCCACGGTATAAACATCTGCTGTTGACTCATCGTGAATGGCGGAAAGCCCGAAAACGGTCGCTGATGATTTTCCCTTTTCAGCTTTGTCAACTATTCCAAAAATTCTTGTGGCGGACGAGGAATAATATTGCAGCAATTCGTCAACGACGGTTGACCCGGCTCTGGCATTTTCGGCTACGTCGAGTGCGCGCAGGCCGCCACCTCCATTTGCGTAATCCGTCGCTAAATATGCCATCTCATCATATAGTCTCTGATAGTGCTTGAGAATGGTCCGCACGTCTTCAATTTTTATCAGATATTCAATGTTGCCCAGCAGAACGAGTTCAAACCGCGAGCTCGGGGCGTATCGCTGTTTGTCGGAATCATAAGTCCGTATTTTCAATCGTTCCTGAATAAAAGGGTATGTGATCGACATCCGTGCCACGAGATCGACCTTGTTTCCCAGCATGCTATTGCAGCTATAAACCAGACCTCGGCAGATGGGTCTTTCACTTCGCAATCTGGAAACCCGACCTTTCAGATCGGTCAAACGCCCCAATAGTCCACGGAGTGCCACATACTTTGAAATATCCTTAACTATTTGTTCCTGCCCGATAAGCTCAGTGCGGATCGTCAGTATTGCATCGCTATCATCCTTGTCCACGGTGTTGCGCAGCCTTTCAAGCTTCTCGCGCTCCAGGGAAAAATCGCGATCCGGATTATCGATACCCATTTCCTGCATTTCGGTTTCGACATTTCCTATCAGGGTATCAAGCTCCCGTAGGTAAGAAGAATCGAATGACAGGATTTCATAGGGTTGATTCGATTCATCGAAAAAATCCGCAGAGCCAAATGAGTATTTGTTTTCCTGCGGATCAGATAATTCCCCCACCATTGAAGCGGAGCCATATTTTTTTCCGAGCAATATTCCTCTGGATCTATGGCCAATCCACTCATCCCATGAAAATAACGCTGTGCCTTTTCCTTTCCTTCGTGCAGATGGATCAATTATGGACACAATTTTATTGTTATGATGAACCGCCACTGCCAGATTCACTGTCGGGAGATCGTCTGTTATTTTAAAATAAGTGAGCGTCAGATAAATTTTGGTGCGGATGCCATGTGATTTTGTAATTTTTTCGATATTCTCGA
This sequence comes from Paraburkholderia sp. GAS348, assembly GCF_050434205.1. Taxonomy (NCBI): domain Bacteria; kingdom Pseudomonadati; phylum Pseudomonadota; class Betaproteobacteria; order Burkholderiales; family Burkholderiaceae; genus Paraburkholderia; species Paraburkholderia sp. GAS348. The sequence goes on along the minus strand of NZ_JBNPVT010000010.1, from coordinate 39,836 downwards.
TAGCCCTGATATCACCGGCTCCCGCAATTGCCGCGTTGAACTCGTCATCCTGAATTACGTCTAGCCACCGTTGAGCAAACCACCGTGTGGCCACCGCCTCAGGGTTCTTATTTACCGGCGCGGTAGGGGAAGGATCCAGTACCTCAGAAGAAATTTCGACCGTCCGGTCGGTATCCATCGCATCCACAAGCATATGATTGGATCGAGAGAGCATCCACGCGGGCCGGTTGATGACTGTCCAAGAGGAATCATTGGCATCGTCAAAAGGCGTAGCGGATCCGAGGCCTGCCCTGAAACGGTCTTCAAAGAGATTGAAGGTAGAGAAATCCTGGAAAACGCAGAGCTTGTCACCAAGATATTTTTGATATGTTTGTCGCCAATTTTCGTCGGATTCGATGATTGGAGATTCAATCCACTGGTTTAGAAGTCTGGCCGAGGAAATGTCAACTGAATATTTTAAATTATTCTTTTGAACAGTAAGCAAAAAATGAAACTGTGAATCTGGCCGGTTTGCTGATGACCATATTTTCATCAAACGGAAATTTGTGGTGTATCCTGCTTCCGAAAATATTTCCGCGAGACCGGGCAAGTGGCTGATCTCGAACTCTTCCGGGGACCGCGCAAATTTATTGTACGATGCTTTCTGTATCAGTAGATGGACAATTTCCAAAACGGCCGATTCACTGTCTGTTTGAAGGGCATTATCAAGTGTTTTTGCTTCGATTTTTTCGTAAAATATACCCTCAATTTCCGAACGCCCTCTGATATTCAATTGATCGGCGGGAGTCCGGGACAGAAGGTAGTGGGTATGGCTTTCCAATTTAGAAAATTTGACGTTGCCGTCAAGTAAGCCATAGTTAAGAATCCATAGGTCTTCAGTGGAAACCGCGTGGCGGGACAGATTTTTAATCGCCGACTTCCGTGAGATGGGCGAACCCGGTGCGACGACGTCAAATCCCGTCGCTCCTGACGGGTCGGAATATACAATATTCGCGTAATCAAACAGTCGAGCGAGCAGTTGTATGTCGCCCATGGCTACATCCTCGGGGAGAGCCATCCGCATACTTTGACTGGTCATCAGGCTATTGTGAACTTCCAATAGCCTCTCGATCGTGGAATCTCGCCGTGCGGACGCGACCGAATCCACAGAGGGCTTGCTGATGTGATAGAAAAGAACACAGCCCTCCTGCTTGCTGACTCCCATCATAAAGATGCTGTCCGACAATGCGCCCGGACTGACTAGAAGAGGGCGATCTTTGTCGATGTCCTCGAAGTTGAGTCGAACTCCAATCGCGCCCTCCTCGGCTGCGGGAATCATAAGGACTTCGACGTTTTCATTGGACGAGGATGATCCGGAGATAAAGCTGACTTTCCCGCCAAAACTAGAGAAGATTATGTCGTCAACTTGTCCAAGCTGAAACAGTTCAAAGCCGCTCTGAGGTACGGGATGTGTTGACTGAACCGGGTCCAGCGAGAGAAATTGATTATCGTTTCTGGCGAACTGAAAAGGTGTGTTAATTTTGACGGTATGACGCGTCGCGTCGAGCGATATTGCTCCCCTATCTTCGAGCGCGCGAAAGTCTCCTTTCCACGTGAATCCGTTAGCATCGCCGGGTTGTTCGCCGGTGCCGCTCGGGCCCGGCTGTGGCTCGTTATCTGCGCCGAGGAGAGTTTCTGAGGTCTCAGTGTATGAGAATTCATAGACTTTGACATCGCGCATGGATTCCGTTCTAAATATCTGCGGGAGCGGCTTTACTTCAGGCGCTTGTTTTTCGGGCGATTCAGGATTTTTGGATTTTGCGCCAGGGGAGGGCGCTCCTTCCGCTTTGCCGATCACCACGTTGGCAGGCCTTGGTTTAAATAGCAATTTGCCGCGCATTAGCCTGCGGCCCCCCTTGTACAAGGCCGTCCCGATTAACTCCAGAGGAACCGGCTCCCACGGCGAAATGAAATAGGACACTGTCATAGTCGATGCGCGCAGCGATGCGAGTGCCAGATCGGAGCCGGCCTGCTCAATAACACGCGTCACCAGAGCCAATCCTCTGAAACCTTTATGGGCATTGAGTAAAATGGTGCTGCGAAGCAGATTTGATTCCGCATAAAGAATTTCGCCGATGGGGACGCCGAAGAAAGCGATGGCCATTCCTGCATTTATTACTTCCCACGTGATATCTCCATACGATGGTGCATATTCGACGTCGTGATAACGGCGGTAGGCGATATCGAAACCGGGTATCATCGGTGTGAAATACTGCCACCACCTCCTTTTGTAATGTGCGGCTTCAGACTGTTCGGCGGCGTCTTTAACTAAAGATCCTGCCACCTGCTGGACGACTTGAAGCAACGAAGCGCCAGTGCCGTCCGGTCGCTCGACCAGCGACTCCGCCGTCGAAAACCCCAAGAAGGCAGTCTCGTAGGATATTTTATCCAGCGGATTTTTAGTTCCAAAGATAGGGGTAAGGATAAGGCTGGACAGCCGCTCGCCATGCCACTTATCCTCCTCACCCGGATAGTCACAGTGTGCGGTAATGGGAGGCGGGGTAGAGCTTGTTCTTATTTTACAAAGAGCTGCATTTGAGCACATTGTTGAGTCTGAAATCGTTTTTAAAAATAGCTGGCCACCGATAGTTGATATAATTATCCAATCACTCGACTCAAGTTGGCAGAAGGCCAGATCTCCTGCATGTATCATTGTGGAAAGGACTGGCAGGGAACCATGTAGTTCAACAGCCCGTGGTATATACAACGTCAATTCCATTCGCGCACAGCGAATTACCCGCGAGGCTACAATGTCATACGGATGGACGCCAAATTGTGTCAACTTATCAATGGCGATTAATTTTGCGACATCGGATAAATATTCATTTTTGAAAACAGAAAATTGATTGTAGTATTCGGTATCGCTTTTTGTCTCTGTGTTGCTCTCCACACTCTGCAAATACGATAACCCGGCTATGCCATTACGGTGGGCCCTCTGCGTAAACGGGAGCTGCTGCATCAGCGAATTGAAATGGCGAACGACTCGGGACGGATCGGCGACCTCGCGATACAGTTGTTCGACAGTCGATCCCATTTTCACCCTCATAAAGATCGCTTCCGCGAAAGAGACAAAATAAAAAATCTCCTCGTTCGACGCGATTAATGCAGGATAGTTATTGAGGAGTTCCTTGGCGGAAAGTTGTTCGAGATTTGGTCGGGATTCCTCGGTCGAGAATTTTCGAAGCGCCTCACGGACGGCGAAAGCACGGCTATCGAGCAACAGAACATTGGTATCCGCACGGTAGGCGTCCGGCAGTCGAGTTTTGAGGTCAGTTAAAATGTCAAGATATTCCTGAGACCTCTTTACAAGTATAGAGAGATACATGGCTGCGTATCTACACTGCAAGAGCTCGGCCCTCTTTTTGTCGCATGCAGAGCCATAAGTTGGTCCTCTGTAATTGTATAAAAAATTCTGGCACTCGTTTGCTGTTGAAGAAATGATATTGCTGGTATATATGGAACTTGTGGAAATGTCGGCGGCATTCAAGTTTCCATTTCGTTTGGCCATCTCAGTTTGTAATGAATCCTTGTATATATTCAATGCTGTCTCGCAACCCTTTCTACAATTCTCGTCTAGTTCAAAAAACATTCCCGGCCTGAGTTCGGACCGAATAAATTTCTGCAATTCCACTTCGGACGCGCGAGCCTCGCGTGGGGTGACGGGTAAGGAGAAAAGCGATTCCAATTCAACGGCCGATGAAATGGAACCTTCCGCGGGATGACCAAAAAGGTCGCGCCAGCGACAGGTTTCATACGTTTTTATTTTTACTAAGATGGGAATGACACTATAGGCTTTCGGCGAGGAACCCTGACTGACAGTCGAATTGGCGAGTTGATATAGTTCAGCGCCGTATCGATCCTCCGAGGATAGGCGTCGTGCGTCCGTATTGTTTTTGTCCGTTTGATAGTCGGCAAAAGCTGCTTTCGCAGCGTTGAAATATATGGTCGACTCGTGCGAAGAATTAGTTGATTTCTTGCGTAGCCACAAATCTATCATTGTTTTTTCGAATAACCCATTATCGAAATTACTCGTAATAAATTCGCCCAGCCACTCCATTTTCAACCAAAAATTATAAATCCACTTGTGGTAAGTATTGTCGTGTGAGCCGGTCTGAACTAGGCTGTGCGGCGCCAGGCGCGATAAATCTTCAGCAGAATCGGGACGGTTGGAATGCGCGCTCAGCCATCCGGCGCGCGCCTTGATAACTGCCCAGATCGTCAGAGCGAGTGGGACCCCGACGGCCACGGCGATCCCCGTTCGCTTGAACGCGAGTGTGCCGGCCATGCCCGCCAATGCGTCTCTCCCCGCCGCCGCGAGGCCATCTGGACCCTGCAACAGGCCCGCCGCACCGATGCCGGCTGCTGCGGTCACAGCCAACAAAGGCGAATTGGCGGTCGCCGGCGACGTTGCTGCAGGCTCGGGCTGAAACGCGTGGATCTGCGCCTCTTCATCCGGTAAAGGAAGATTTGATCCGTAGGCGGCGTCGCTTATCGCAGCGTCAATGTGCCCGACGAAAGCGTTATTGGGGAATGCCGCGAAATTGACAGCCTCCACAGGCGTCGAAGCTCCGCCTGACCTGGTTGCGCAGACGTCGTTTTCGGCTGGCTCCGTGACCCAATCGTCCAGCCACGACAAATAGGGGCTGGCGGGCGGCGGCTCGGCACTGAAGGCTTCCCATACGGCTTCATCGCGGCTGTTCAACTCTGCTGCGTAAAGTCGAACAGCTTCACAAGTCGTCATGAGATCGAGGGTGTCCGCCGGAATCCAGCTATCGCGAGACCATAGTTGTTTGTCTATCCCTCGCTTTGAATATAAATCGTCACATCGGGACAGCGTGTACGCGAGTAAGCCGGTGCCATGTGCGGCATTGGTATCAACTTCGTATTGCTGCATTTGCGTGCAAAAATCCGCCACTTCTTCGTTGGATAGAGGTAGTCGCAATCCCGCAAAGAAGACATTGTCATGCCGATTTTCGGAGAACAAATTGCGGCAGACAAAATTGTTGAACCCCTGATAAACGGGCCCGGCTTCTGATGCGACGAAATTTTCCATTTCAACGCGAAGGCGACTGAGGGACGTTAAATAGTCGACGAAATAGGCGAGCTTCTTCTTTTCACCGTTCGCAGATTTTGTCATCTTATCGGCGAGCAGTAACTGGTAGCAGGCGGCGCTAGAAAGTAGGGCCGCCGCCGTGCAAGGGTCGTCTGTCATTAACCGCTCTTCCAGCTCAAAAACCCATCGGATGTGTGCGAGAAATCCGAGATTATTGTCTAGCGACGCGAGCAATTCGCCAACGTACTGGCTAGCGATAGGAAGGTGCAGCGCATGAATTGTCGCAAGCAGCGCAGTCAATCCGCGATCTCTCCAATTATTATCGTCTGCGATTAAGGCATGCAGCGTGGACAGCAGGCGCGTAATTGCGGCGTACGGTGTCAGTGCAGGATTGAAAACCGGTAATATCGTTGCAGCGATCAGCAAGAGCATTCGCACGCGCTTCCTGGTATCGGCTGTACGATACAGGGACATTGCAAGCGGAGGCATTGTTGCAATAGGGAGATAATTCCGCAGATGCGGTAGATACGCGATCGTTGCGGATGGGATGGCCCTACGCGATAGCGATTCACCGACAAATTGCGCAGCAGCCTTCGATATTTCCTTTAGAGCGAACGGAATTTTTTGCGCGACGACATACAAATTCTCGACAACAGGAGGGATGATCGAATTTAACGCATCCGAATCGCAAATAAAACTTTCATCAAGGAGATCGGGCCACTCTTCATCAGCGTCGCGAGTCAACTCCGCTGTGCTGGTGCACGTAGCGCCGACGTCGGAGGGTATTTCATTTTCTTCAGCCTCATCAATCAAGAAATCGGCAAATTCGGCTGGATTTTCACGTAAATAGGCGATTACCTGTTCTCTTAGATAGGCGGCCCCTTCTTCTTTATTATTGGGGATTCTGCCTCGGTATATTATATTTCTTGTTTCGCGATCGGTGGTCTGATCGAGCGCGTGCCAGACTGAGTAAAACAGACACTTGCCGTGGCCCCCCTGATCCTCTATTTTTCCCCGAACTACAGGGTAATAATGGTTATCGTTAACTCTCTCCACATCAATAATTCTGTTTGTCGGACTTCCGCGTTCCTCATTTGAATTTCCGCCAAACTCACTTGTATAGCTGTCAGGTCGGGGATTATCGGCGGTGGATGGCGGTCTGACGCTGATTCGTAGAACAATCGAGGCACTTACGAAACCCGGGAGACGGGAAATTATCATGGGTACCAGATCGGCGCCGTCAAACATAAAGGGGTAGGTCGGTACCCAATGTCCATTTTCGAAGATCCAGTCATCTGGCTGCTCGAGGCGCCGCGCAAGTGCTTCAATTTTGCGTGCGTCACGCCGATCTTTGCAATCGGCATTGGCGCCTCTCGCGCGGACTGTCGCAATGGGATCGGTGCTGAATGCAGGTACAGTATCGTCAAAATCTTCATTTGCAGTGACATATTCGGAGTCGAGGTCTACCCATTCGGAAGAATAGTTCTCGCCAGAAGCGCGCTTTTTACGCGGCTTTCTGTATTTATTTTCGGATCTATTCGGCGCTTTGCCGACGTATGCCGCAGAGTAAGGCATCTTCACTCTCACAGTTTCTGTATCAGTGATCTTCACGGCACCCGAAAACAAGTGCCTCCGCTGAGGCGAGCCCGAGCCAGACTCACGGCAATACGGCTTAATCGATACGATGGCGTACGACCATAAAGCCGCTTAAGCGCTAAGGAAAGTGACAAGTTGAGGCAGCTCGCCTGGCGGCGCTATGCAGTCGGAGCTGAATAATCCGGAAAGCTTTGCAGGGTGGGGCTTTCTGAGTGACGTTAAACCAGACGTCGCCATCGTGGATCGGGGATGCAAGGGTGTCGCGATCGACACCGTGAAGATCTACCATCCGGACATTGCAATGCGGCATCACGCGCACACTGCGCGCGATCATCAGGCGGCGCAGTGCAATCGAGCCAGCGATCGGCCACATGAAGGCAGATGGAAAACTTGAGCGGAACTGGCTCAAGGGTGCGCTGGGCGATGCGATCAACGCCGTTCTATGCGGCGCCGGTCACAATCTGCGGATGAACCTGAGGAAACGGCGGCTTTTTTATGCCTTCTTTCTCACCGTTCCGCTCAATCGCACCATCGCCACAACGTCGGTGCCCGCGAGGCTGGGCACTGCGTAAAACGAATTGTTCAGGTCCGACTATCTAGCGAAGCTGAACGCTCGCGCGCAGCTTCCTCCCCTGCTCCCGAATCTGCTCCAGCGTCGCACCTGGCGTGCTCGCTTCCTGCGGCATGCGGATTTCGATCACTGCCGCACGCTTCGCTGCCATCGAGCGCTGCAATGCAGGCAGAAAGTCTTCCGTCCGCTCGACTGTTTCTCCGTGCGCGCCGAACGATCTCGCGAACGCGGCAAAGTCCGGATTCGTGAGACCTGTGCCGTGCACGCGATCCGGGTAGTGCCGTTCCTGATGCATCCGGATCGTGCCGAAGTGGCCGTTGTTTACGACGATGAAAATCACATGCAGGTCGTACTGCATCGCCGTTGCCAGTTCCTGCGCGGACATCATGAAGCAGCCGTCGCCGGCTAATGCGACGACTGCGCGTTGCGGATACAACGACTTCGCCGCAATCGCCGCCGGTACGCCGTAGCCCATCGCGCCACTGGTCGGCGCGAGTTGTGAGCGGAAATGCCGGTACGAGAAATGCCGATGCAGCCACGTTGCGTAGTTGCCCGCACCGTTTGTGAGGATCGCGTCTTCCGGTAGATGCGCGCGCAACTGCTGGATCACTTCGCCCATTTGCACGTCGCCTGGAATCGGGCGTGGTTTGCGCCAGTCGAGATAAGCGCGATGCGCTTCTTCCGCGGCGCCGGTCCATGCGAGCTTGTCGGAAGACGGCCTTAACTCGGCAAGCAGCGCTGCCAGTTCCGGCATACCAGAGACGATCGGCAGATCCGCTGCATACACGCGCCCGAGTTCTTCCGCGCCTTGATGCACGTGAACCAGCGTTTGTTTGGTCTTCGGTATGTCGAGCAGCGTGTAGCCGTTCGTCGTTGCTTCGCCTAGCCGTGGGCCGAGCGTGAGTAGCAGGTCCGCATCGCGGATACGTTGAGCAAGCGCCGGATTGATGCCGAGGCCGATATCACCCGCATAGGTCGGATGCTCGTTGTCGAGTGTGTCCTGGAAGCGGAAGGCAAGGCCGATCGGCAATTGCCAATTCTCGACGAAGCGTTGCAGGTCGGCACATGCGGCAGGCGTCCAGCCGCTGCCGCCGGCAATGACCATCGGCCGTTGCGCGCCTTCCAGCAATCGGCGCAACGCCTCCATCTGCGCCGCGGACGGTGACGCCGCCACGCGCTTATATCTCGGCGCGCCGGCGACGGCTTCGCATGCATCGCTCAACACGTCTTCCGGCAACGACAACACGACCGGCCCTGGCCGGCCCGACGTCGCCGTGTGAAACGCGTGACTCAGATACTCGGGAATACGCTTCGGATCGTCGATTTGCGCGACCCACTTGGCCATCTGACCGAACATGCGCCGATAGTCGATTTCCTGGAAGGCCTCGCGGTCGAGATGTTCGCGCGCGCATTGGCCGATCAGCAGGATCATCGGCGTGGAGTCCTGAAACGCGGTGTGCACGCCAATCGATGCATGCGTCGCGCCCGGTCCGCGCGTAACAATGGCGACGCCCGGACGGCCGGTCAATTTGCCGACCGCTTCCGCCATGTTGGCGGCCGCCGCTTCGTGCCGGCAGACGATGGTCTGAATGCGGTCCGTTTCGTCGTGCAGCGAATCGAGCACGGCGAGAAAGCTCTCGCCGGGAACACAAAATACACGTTCGACACCGTGCGTCAGCAAGGCGTCAACGACGAGACGCGCGCCGGTGGTTTGGGCGGTGAAAGACGATTCAGAAGCGAGCGGCATTGCGATGAAGCCTCCAGGCGTTGCGATGGGTGCGATCGGTGCGGTCGGGTCGCGTTGTGTTCTCAACACTCCACAATATTCACCGCCAACCCGCCGCGCGACGTTTCCTTGTACTTCGTCTTCATGTCGGCGCCGGTCTGCATCATCGTTTTGATCACGGAGTCCAGCGACACGTAATGTGTGCCGTCACCGCGTAGCGCCATGCGCGCAGCATTCACGGCTTTCACCGAGCCCATCGCATTGCGCTCGATACACGGAATCTGCACCATCCCGCCGACCGGATCGCACGTCAGCCCGAGGTTATGCTCCATGCCGATCTCGGCAGCATTCTCGACTTGCTCGGGCGTGCCGCCCATCACCGCCGCGAGCGCACCCGCGGCCATCGAACAGGCCACGCCCACTTCGCCCTGGCACCCCACTTCCGCGCCTGAAATCGACGCGTTCAGCTTGTAAAGAATGCCGATTGCCGCCGCCGTCATCAGGAAGTCGATGACACCTTGCTCGTTCGAGCCCGGCATGAAGCGCGTGTAATAGTGCAGCACTGCCGGAATGATGCCCGCCGCGCCATTGGTCGGCGCCGTGACCACGCGCCCGCCCGCAGCGTTTTCTTCGTTGACGGCGATCGCGTACAGGTTGATCCAGTCGACCATCGACAGCGGATCGCGCAGCGCCAGTTCAGGATTGCTCGACAGCGCACGATACAACTGCGGCGCCCGGCGCTTGACATGGAACGGACCGGGCAAGTTACCGTCTGCATCCGGATTGTTGATGCCGCAACCGCGTGCCACGCACGACTGCATCACGTTCCAGATCTTCAGCAAGCCCGTGCGCGTCTCTTCTTCCGTATGCCAGACGCGTTCGTTTTCCCACATCAATTGCGCGATGCTCTTGCCGGTCGATTTGCACAGCGCGAGCAATTCGTTGCCGCTGCGGAACGAATGCGGTAATTGTTCGACGGCGCTCAGCACCTTCGTGTTCGGCGCGCCGGCCGTCACCACGAAACCGCCGCCCACCGATAGATAGGTCGACTCGCGCAGCGTCTCTCCCTGCGCATCGAACGCACGCAGCTTCAGGCCGTTCGGATGCTCCGATAGTGCCTGGCGATAAAACGAAATGTGATCTTTTTGCACGAACGGCACGTCGTGCGTGCCGAGCAAGGCGAGCTTGCGCGACGCCTTCACCGCTTCCAGCCGTTGCGCGATTGTGTCCGGATCGACCGTGTCGGGCGCATCGCCCATCAAGCCGAGCATCACGCCGCGATCGGTGCCGTGCCCTTTGCCGGTCGCGCCGAGCGAACCATACAGATCCACTTTCACCGATGCCGTTGCCGCAAGCAGCCCGTCGCGTTCGAGCCCTTGCGCGAACATCAGTGCAGCGCGCATCGGCCCGACCGTATGCGAACTGGACGGACCAATGCCGATTTTGAAGAGGTCGAACACGCTGACTGCCATTTACTGCTCCCTGCTGATAAGAGTTAGTTTAACGCGCCGGCAGCGGCAAGCACACGGCGAGCCACGCGGGCGGCGTCGGTGCGAGCTGCAGCGCGATCGGCGTATAGCGTCCGTCGAGACGCGCCGCCAGGTGAAACAGTTCCGTCGCGTTTTTCGGATCCCATTGACCCGAATAGCCGGGCAAACCGGCCTCGCGACGTTTCGCATCGAACGGAACGTTCGAATGCACGAATTCTTCATGCGTTTTGCTGCCGTCCGCGTACGGCGTGAGCCAGTCCAGCGCGGCCGCCAGCGACGCGCCATTTGCCCCTTTTTCCGGCAACCAGTTGCGGCTGTGGCGGCGCGCGGCGAGCGCGGCGGTCACAAGCGGTTGCAGGTCGTAGGTGACGTAATGCAGCGCGTCGCGCTCGCCGAAGTCGAACGTCGAGCCGTCCGCCGCGATGTTGTCGCCGATATGCTCGTCGAACAGGCGCTGCGCCGCGTTGATCATCTTGCGGTTATCCAGCGTGAACGCGGCCATCGAGATCAGCTTGATCCGGTGGCTCTGCCAGTTGTTCTTGAACGTACCCGTGAGCGGCCGCGGCTGCGCGTCGATCTGCGCGATATAGCCGTTCGCGAACTTCGTCAGGAACGCCATCGATGCATTGCGCGTCTTGACCGGCAACGCGCTCGCGGTCATGTCGTAGGCGAGGATCAGGCCTTCGAAATGGGTTTCGTCGATTGGATTGAAACTGGGTTGATAAGTCGTGACCCACGCGTACAGCAAGCGGTCGACCAGCTTCAGATAGCGGTCCTCGCTGGTCGCGCGCCAGGCGAGCGCGGCGTCGCGCAGCAGATCGAGATCCCTCTCTGCCTCGACGCTTTGATCGTAGATACCCTCGTGCGGCAGCGTGCCTTCGGTATGCAGTTTCGCCAGCGCATGCGGCGGGTCGTTCAGATGCGCCTGCACATTGCTCACCAGTGCCTTGACGCCTGGATCGGCATTCGTGCGCTCGCTGGTTTGCAGCGCGGGCGCCGCGCAAAAATTCATCGCGGCTTGCGCCTGCCGCAGCGGCAGCAGCAGTACCGCCGCGCCCGCCAACAGCAATGTGCAAGCCTGCTGCCACGTCTGGGCTCGCCTTGCTTCGGTCTGGCTTTGCATCAATCGCACCTTTCGCGCCATGCGAAACTCCTCGTTAGGCTGATTCGGTGTGTGATGTTAGCCGTTTGCGGACACAAGCGACAGAACCGTGCAACGCCTGCTTACAACCTTCAGACGCTGCGCGGTTTGCGGCCACGCTTACTCGTAGTCGGCGATCGGCACGCAGGAGCAGAACAGATTGCGGTCGCCGTACACGTTGTCCGCGCGGCCGACCGGCGGCCAGTACTTCTTGGCGATCAGCGTGGGCAGCGGATACGCGGCGGTTTCGCGCGCATACGCATGCTTCCAGTCGTTCGCGATGACTACCGCCGCCGTGTGCGGCGCGTGCTTCAGCGGATTGTCTTCACGGTCCGAGCGGCCTTCTTCGACGGCGCGAATTTCCTCGCGGATCGCGATCATCGCTTCGATGAAGCGGTCGAGCTCTTCCTTCGACTCCGATTCGGTCGGCTCGACCATCAGCGTGCCCGGCACCGGGAAGCTCATGGTCGGTGCGTGGAAGCCGTAGTCGGCGAGACGCTTGGCGACGTCGTCGACGGAGATGCCGCTGGTTTCCTTGAGCGGGCGCAGATCGAGAATGCACTCGTGCGCGACCAGTCCGCCCGGACCCGAATACAGCACCGGATAATGCGGCGCGAGTTTGTTCGCCACGTAGTTGGCGTTGAGGATCGCGGTTTCGGTGGCAGCGGTGAGGTTCTTCGCACCCATCATCGCGATGTACATCCACGAAATCGGCAGGATCGAAGCGGAACCGTACGGCGCGCCCGACACAGCGCCGATACCGTTCGGCGCACGCTCGTAGCCCGACGAAATCTGATTCGGCAGGAATTGCGCGAGATGCGCGCCGACCGCGACCGGACCGACGCCCGGTCCGCCGCCGCCGTGCGGAATACAGAAGGTCTTGTGCAGATTCAGGTGCGAGACGTCGCCACCGAACTGACCCGGCGCACAGAGGCCGACCATGGCGTTCATGTTCGCGCCGTCCACATAAACCTGGCCGCCGTGCGCATGCACGATCTCGCAGATTTCGCGGACGTTTGATTCGAACACGCCGTGCGTCGACGGGTACGTGATCATGATCGCCGCGAGCTTGTCGGCGTGCTGATCAGCCTTCTTCTTCAGGTCTTCGATATCGACGTTGCCTTGCGCGTCGCAAGCCACCACGACCACCTGCATGCCGGCCATTTGCGCCGACGCCGGGTTCGTGCCGTGCGCCGAAGCGGGAATCAGGCAGACATTGCGATGTGCTTCGCCGCGCGACGCGTGGTAAGCGTGAATGATCAACAGACCCGCGTATTCGCCTTGCGAGCCGGCATTCGGCTGCAGCGACACGGCTGCGTAGCCGGTGGCCGCGACCAGCATCTGTTCCAGCTGATCGATCATTTCGCGGTAGCCGACCGTTTGCTCAGCCGGGGCGAACGGGTGAATCTGACCGAATTCCGGCCACGTGACCGGCAGCATTTCGGAGGTCGCGTTCAGCTTCATCGTGCAGGAGCCCAGCGGGATCATCGAGCGGTCGAGCGCGAGGTCCTTGTCCGACAGGCTGCGCAGATAGCGCAGCATTTCCGTTTCAGAATGATGACGGTTGAACACGTGGTGCGTGAGGTACGCGCTGGTGCGTTCAAGCGCGGCGGGCACCGTGTTCTCTGCGGGGAGTTCTGCGTCGAGGGCGTCGATTTGCGGGACTTCCTCGACAAATGCCGCCTGCGCGAACGCTGCGAGCAGATCGGCCAGATCGCTGCGCGTGGTGGTTTCGTCGATCGAGATGCCGACGCGCGTGTCGCTCACGTGGCGCAGATTGATGCGCTTGGCCGTTGCCGCATCATGCAGTGCCTGGGTGCGTGCGCCGGTTTCGAACGTGAGCGTGTCGAAGAACGTGTCGTTGACGAGCGTGTAGCCGAGTTTCTTCGCGCCGGCTGCCAGCAATGCAGCGATGCGGTTCACACGCAGCGCGATCGTCTTCAGACCGTGCGGGCCGTGATAGACGGCGTACATGCTGGCCATGATCGCGAGCAGCGCTTGCGCGGTACACACGTTCGAGGTCGCTTTCTCGCGGCGGATATGTTGTTCGCGCGTTTGCAGCGCGAGACGCAGCGCGGGGTTGCCTTGCGCGTCGACGGTCACGCCGACGAGACGGCCCGGCATCTGACGCTTGAATTCGTCGCGCACGGCGAGGTAAGCCGCGTGCGGGCCGCCGAAACCGACCGGCACGCCGAAACGCTGCGTGTTGCCGACGGCCACGTCCGCGCCCCATTCGCCCGGCGGCGTCAACACGGTCAGCGCGAGCAGATCGGCGGCGACTACCACGTGGCCGCCTGCTGCATGGATCGCTTCAGCGAGTGCGCGGTAGTCGCGCACATCGCCGTTCACGCCTGGGTATTGCAGCAGCACGCCGAACGCATTCGCGTTCGCCGCTTCCGCAGCCGGGCCCACTTTCACTTCAATGCCGACCGGCGTGGCGCGCGTCTTCACCACTTCGATGGTTTGCGGCAGCACGTCGTCGGCGACGTAAAACACGTTCGACTTCGGCTTGCCGACGCGTTGCAGCAGCGTCATTGCTTCGGCGGCGGCGGTGGCTTCGTCGAGCAGCGAGGCGTTCGAGATCGCCAGACCGGTGAGGTCGACGATCATCTGCTGGAAGTTCAGCAGCGCTTCCAGACGGCCCTGCGAGATTTCCGGCTGATACGGCGTGTACGCGGTGTACCACGCCGGATTTTCGAGCACGTTACGCAGGATCACCGTCGGCGTGTGCGCGTTGTAATAGCCCTGCCCGATGTACGAGCGGAACACCTGGTTCTTGTCCGCCAGCTCACGCAGCGCGGCGAGCGCTTCCGCTTCGCTCTTCGGCTGCGCGAAGGGGCCGAGCGGCAGTGTTTCGCTGCGGCGGATCGTCTTCGGAATGACGGCGTCGATCAGCGCGGCGCGCGACGCAAAGCCGAGGGCTTCGAGCATCGCGTGCTGGTCGGCCGAATCGGGGCCGATGTGCCGTTCGGCGAAGGCGTCATGCACTTCGAGCGCGGCGAGCGAGAGAGGAGTGCGGTTCATCAGACGATCCGGGTGTTCGAGCTTCATGAGGTGTTCCTGGCGGTGCGGGCGTCCGTTCGACTGTCGAATCGGACGCGCCGCGCCTGTCGGGTTTAAACGTAATGGTGCAACTTGCGGTGAATCAGGCGCCGACGGACTTTGCGTACGCGTCTGCATCGATCAGGCGATCCTGCGATGCGTCCGCAGCCGGCTTGATCTTGAAGAGCCAGTTCTCGTACGGCGCGCTGTTGACGCCATCCGGCGTGTCGGCGACGGCCGGGTTCGCTTCGATGATTTCGCCCGAGACCGGCGCGTAGATATCGGAAGCGGCTTTCACCGATTCGATCACGGCGACGGTGTCGCCAGCGTTGACGGTCTTGCCCAGTTCCTGGACTTCGAAGAAGACGATGTCGCCGAGCGCTTCCTGCGCGTGGTCGGTGATGCCGACCGTCAGCGTGCCGTCCGCTTCGGTGCGGACCCACTCGTGCGATTCGGTGTATTTCAGATCGGCCGGGATGCTCATCGGATGCTCCTATGCGGTGTTATTCGGTAGTGTTTCAAAAAGGTGACGCACGCGCCGGCTGCTTAAATCGCCAGCACTTTGCCGTTGCGTACGAACGGCAGTTTTACCACGCTTGCGGGTACGTTTTTGTCACGAATCTGGACGTGAACGGTGTCGCCCGGCTGCACGCCTTTCGGCACACGCGCAAAGGCGATCGATTCCTGCATCGTGGGTGAAAAAGTACCGCTGGTGATCTCGCCTTCGCCCTGCGGCGTGACGACTTTCTGGTGAGCGCGCAGCACGCCTGCCGCCTTGCCGTTTTCCTTCAGCAGGATCAGACCGACGAATGCGGCCTGCGAGCCGTTGGCTTCGAGCTTGCCCTTGCCGACGAAGTCGCGCGGCGAGGTCAGATCGACAGTCCAGGCGAGGCCGGCGTCGAGCGGCGAGACGTTGTCGTCCATATCCTGGCCGTACAGGTTCATGCCGGCTTCGAGACGCAGCGTGTCGCGCGCGCCAAGACCTGCCGGGCGCACGCCTTGGACCTGCAGTGCGTTCCACAGCGCTTCGACGTGATCCGCCGGGACGATGATTTCGAAGCCGTCTTCGCCGGTGTAGCCGGTGCGGGCGACGGTGAGTTCGCCGAACGGCGTGTCTTCGATGCGCGCGGCGTTGAATGGCTTCAATGCTTCAGTGGCGGCTTGCGCCGTTGGCACGGTTTGCCAGACTTTTTCGCGGGCGTTCGGACCTTGCACGGCGACGATCGCGTAATCGCGGCGCGGCGTGATGGTGAGGCCGAAGCTGCCTTCGGCGTTGAGCTGGCCGAACCAGGCGATGTCTTTATCGGCGGTGCCGGCGTTGACGACCACGCGAAAGTGATTTTCGCCGAAGTAATAGACGATCAGATCGTCGATCACACCGCCATTCGGGTTCAGCAGACAGGAGTAAAGCGCGCGGCCCGGCGTTTGCAGCTTGGCGACGTTGTTGGCGAGCGCGTATTCGAAGAAGGCGCGCACGCGCTCGCCGGCGAAATCGACGACGCACATATGCGAGACGTCGAACATGCCGGCGTCGGTGCGCACGGCGCGGTGTTCGTCGATCTGCGAGCCGTAGTTGACGGGCATGTCCCAGCCGCCGAAATCGACCATGCGGGCGTTGAGCGCACGATGGGTGGCGTTGAGCGGGGTGTGTTTGAGTTCGGTCATGGGGCCTCGGGCGTCTCGCGAAACAAAAAAGGCCATGCGGCACGACGCCTCGCGGCCTGCCGGCTGCGAGCGATTGCGTTGCATGACCCCTCTGTCCTCGATACCTGAGAGATTGCGCTGCCGTACGATGTTGAAGCCACCATCGCTACGGTTAAGCGCGCGCCCCTTCGGTGGGCAGCTTGCCAGAATCTGCTCGATGTATACGGCGCATACACGACGCAGACGGCTACTGCCGCTCTCCAGAGTGCGAAAAACCTCTGCCATGAGGCGGGTTTTTCGACGCGGCCGGTCCTTTTGCCTGAGAGTTTGCGGGTGTGCCCCTTCGGCGGCGCGGCCTGCGATTTTCTGCGGCCAGCACGCTCTCCCGACGCGTGCGGCGAATGTACGCGAGGGCCGGGGGCTTGTCAAATAAAGGCTCGCAAGGGGCACGGCGGTTGGCGTTGCGGGTTCGCAAATATCGAAAAAAAGCGCGGGACGTGATGCCCGCGCTTCTTTGCTGCAGTGCCGGAACCCGCGCGATTATTCGCCGATGGCGTGCGCCGCGTTGTCCAGTTCCTGGTTCAGCACGCGCTGTTCGTCGCCGGACAGGCCGCCGCCGTGTTGAGCGGCCATGTCGTGGGCTTCCTGGCGGATCACGTCCAGACGGTGATGCAGGGCGCCGCCTTGCGGGGGCGGGTAGTAGCCTTGGTTGACGTGAGCGTCGATGCGGCGGCTCAGGTTGTCGATCCGGCCATTGACCTGGTTGAGGCGCTGATCCGCGATCTGCTGCGGATTAGGGCGCGGCGCCGGCGCGGGTTGCTGGGGCGCCACCACGCAGGCGGCGAGGGAGCTGAGCAATGCGCATGCTGCTACTGCGCGGACGATACGGGGCATGGACTCTCCGGAAGTCGTTGTCGTTTTGTGGTGCTACTGGGGTAGCAACGGATTGCTGGGGATTCGCGCTGACCGCGGAGGCGGGGTTATTTGTAACGTTATGTTCCTTTCGGGGCTGTCAGGCTCTTTGCCTTTGGCGGCGGCATGGTTCGCATGCCACCGCCCGATAGCCAGAAAGCGCCCCTTAGGCAAAAAGTCAGCGAAGACGCTCAAACGGCAGCCGGACGCCTTCTTCCGAACTCCGGGCGGCAAGCTCGATGATCGTCATCACGTCGACCGCATCCTGAGCGCTGACCGGGAATTTCACGCCGTTCTGAATGGCATCCGCCAAGGCAATATAAAAGCCGACGTATTCCCCATTGCGCGTAGGCACCGCCCGCTCCACTTCCTGATCGCCTTCGAGCGCGCGCAGCACCCCCGCCGCATTGCCGGCGCCGAATCCCTCGTCGCCGGGCCGCAAGCCGGCTTTCAACTGATCTTCCTGCGTATCGAGCCCGTATTTCACATAGCTCCCCTGCGTGCCGTGAATCGCAAACCTTGGCGCGACTAGCGCAGTCAGTGCGCTTGCATGCAACACCACTTCGAACTCGCCGTAGCCAAGCTGAATATGCACGTAGTCCGGCGCGCTGGCCTGGTCGCGATGGGTCCGAACCGTCGCGGACACGGTTTGCGGTGCGCCGAACAACGCCAATGCCTGATCGATCAGGTGCGGCCCAAGATCGAATAGCAAACCGCCGCCGCGCGAGGCTTCCTCGCGCCAACGCTGCCGAACCTCCGGCCGGAAACGGTCGAAATGCGATTCGTAGTGCGTGATGCGCCCCAACTCTCTGCCGGCCAGCAGATCCCGCACGGTCAGAAAATCACCGTCCCAGCGGCGGTTGTGAAAGGGCACGAACCGCTTGCCCCGGGCGAGCGCGATGTTCGCGAGCGTGTGGGCGTCGGCGGCGGTCAGCGTGACCGGCTTGTCGACCACCACGTGCTTGCCCGCCTCCAGCGTGCGGCGCGCCAGGTCGAAGTGCGTGTCATTGGGCGTCGCGATCACGACGCAGTCGATTTCCTCGAGCGCCAGCAGGGCGTCGAGATCGGCCACCACCTTCGCGTGCGGGTAATCGGCCAGCGCGTGCTCGGGCTGACTCGTCGCGATGGCCGCGATGCTCGCTCGCCCGCAGTGCTCGATCACCGGCGCATGAAAGGTCGCGCCAGCAAAACCGTAACCCATCAATCCAATCTTCAGCGATGCGGACATGCGTGTCTTCCTGCAAAAACGGCGCGCCGTTTTGCCACCGCGGCGACGGCGCGCAACAGCGTAATTGTGGCATGTCCCGAAGGCGGGCTGTCAGCGTTGGCGAGGGCGGTTGTCGGCGGTGCCTGTCCGGCGGCGCTCGGGCGGCAGTTGCAGCCGCGTTCGGGGCAGCCCGGTTGAGCGTCCGTTTTTTGTCGTCGGGCGAGCTGCCATTGCGGCCCCCTTTCCTGGCCGTTCGACAGCGCGTCTGTCGCGGCATCAGCATCGGGCATCCGTGTTAACATCGCTCCTCTCGCGCGGATCGCAGCGAGCCGGAACGCCCCTCACACCGAGGCGCGCGAGCCAGCCGCCCGTACCGCGCAGCATGCCCCCGGGCCTTCGGTCTCGCGATTCCGCACCCAAGCGCCCTCAACCGCATTAGCCATCCACCGACGATGTCCGCAGGCCTGAACCCCGCTCAAAATGAAGCGGTCCGTTATCTTGACGGTCCGTGTCTCGTGCTCGCCGGCGCAGGCAGCGGCAAGACGCGCGTGATCACGCAGAAAATCGCCCACCTGATCGAGGCCAAAGGCTTCGAGCCGCGCCACATTGCCGCCGTCACGTTCACGAACAAGGCCGCGTTGGAAATGCGCGAGCGCGTGGGCAAGCTGCTCGAAGGCAAGACGCTCACCACGCCCGGCAAGGAAGGCCGTAAGGTGCCCGTCAACCAGTTGACGGTCTGCACCTTCCACTCGCTCGGCGTGCAGATTCTGCGGCAGGAAGCGGAACACGTCGGTTTGAAGCCGCAGTTCTCGATCATGGATTCGGACGACTGCTTCGGCATGATCCAGGAGCAGGTCGGCTCGACGGACAAGGGTTTCATCCGCAAGATCCAGTCGATCATCTCGCTGTGGAAGAACGGCATGGTCATGCCCGAGCAGGCGATCGCGATTGCCGCGAACGAGGACGAGCATCAGGCCGCGATCGTCTATCGCAACTACGTGGCGACGCTGCATGCCTATCAGGCGGTCGATTTCGACGACCTGATCCGTCTGCCTGCTGAACTCTTCGAGAAGAACGAGCAGGTGCGTGACCGCTGGCAGAACAAGCTGCGCTATCTGCTGATCGACGAGTATCAGGACACCAACGCGTGCCAGTACGAGTTGGTGAAACTGCTGGCCGGCAAGCGCGCGGCGTTCACGGCGGTCGGCGACGACGATCAGGCAATCTACGGCTGGCGCGGCGCAACGCTCGAAAATCTTGGGCAGCTCAGCAAGGATTTTCCGAAGCTGCATCTGATCAAGCTCGAACAGAACTACCGTTCGACAGTGCGCATCCTCACCGCCGCGAACAACGTGATCGCGAACAACCCGAAGCTGTTCGAAAAGAAGCTGTGGTCCGAACACGGCATGGGCGACACGATCACCGTCACGCCTTGCAACGACGAAGAGCACGAGGCCGAGTCCGTCGTGTTCCGCCTGTCTGCGCACAAGTTCGAGCGGCGTGCGAATTTCCGCGATTACGCGATCCTGTATCGCGGCAATTTTCAGGCGCGCATCTTTGAACAGGTGCTGCGTCGCGAGCGGATTCCGTATGTGCTTTCGGGCGGGCAGTCGTTCTTCGACAAAGCCGAGATCAAGGATATCTGCGCGTATCTTCGGCTGATCGCGAACGCCAACGACGATCCCGCGTTCATCCGCGCGATCACCACGCCGCGCCGTGGCGTTGGCAATACGACGCTCGAAGCGCTCGGCTCGTTTGCGGGCCAGGCGAAGGTGTCGCTATTCGAAGCGGTGTACATGGGCGGCATCGAGGCACGCTTGTCGCCGCGTCAGATCGAGCCGATGCGCGTGTTCTGCGACTTTATGCAGCGTCTCACCGATCGCGCCGAGAAGGATGCCGCCGGCACGCTGCTCGACGAACTGATGGACGCGATTCACTATGAAGCGTATCTGTACGACGCGTTCGACGAACGTCAGGCGCAGTCCAAGTGGCAGAACGTGCTCGAGTTCATGGAATGGTTGAAGCGCAAAGGCACCAAGGCTGAGGCCGAAGGTTCGGAGAAGAGTGAGGCAACTGGCTACGACACCGCCGACGGCCTTGGCGACACTGGCAAGAATCTGCTCGGCCTGATCCAGACCGTGGCGCTGATGTCGATGCTCGAGGGCCGCGAAGAAGATCCGGATGCGGTACGGCTCTCGACCGTGCATGCGTCGAAGGGGCTGGAGTATCCGCACGTGTTTCTGGTGGGCGTTGAAGAAGGGATCATGCCGCACCGTGGCGGCCCCGACGACGAGCCGATCGACGACGCGCGCATCGAGGAGGAGCGCCGTCTGATGTACGTTGCGATCACGCGGGCGCAGCGCAGCCTGCATCTGAACTGGTGCAAGAAGCGCAAGCGCGCGCGGGAAACTGTGGTGTGCGAGCCGTCGCGCTTTATCCCCGAGATGCTGCTCGACGACGCTCCGCCGCCGACGCCCGAAGAAGCGCCGATGTCGCCGAAAGACCGGCTCGCGAGTTTGAAGGCACTGTTGCAGAAGCCTTGAACGTTGGCGCGAACGTGAGCGCATGCGCGGTTTCCGTTCGCTCGCTCACACATAAAAAATCCCTGCCCGTGTCGCCACGGTGCAGGGATTTTTTTTGTTCTGCGACAACCGCAGAAAGCGCCTTATTTCGCCGCGCTGATCATGTAGTCGACGGCGGCCTTCACGTCCGCATCGGAAGCAGTCGAGCCGCCTTTGGGCGGCATCGCGCCCTTGCCGTGCAGTGCGTAGTTGTAGACCGTGTCGATCGGGTCTTTCAGGCGCGGCGCCCACGCTTCCTTGTCGCCGAACTTCGGTGCGTTCAGCACGCCGGCCGCGTGACACGCCTGGCAAACCTGCTGATACAACGCCTTGCCAGCTTGCGAGGCGTCCGCGCTTTGTGTCCCGCCTGCTGCCGGCGCGGCCGCTTGCGGCACGCTTGCAATGGCTGCCATCGCGGCAGCGGCTTGTGCGGCGCCTGCGTCCGAAGCACCCGCTGGCGCCGCGGCGGCAGCGCCCGAAGCGGCGGCGGCCGCACCCGCTGCCGGCTGCGCCGGTTCAGGGAAGCTTGCACCGGAATTGTTCGCCATATAAGTCACTGCGCGGGCGATTTCGAAGTCGCTGTAGTCGTCCGGACTGGTGCCGCCACGCGGGGGCATCGCGCCCTTGCCGGCGAGCGCCGTGTGCCACAGCGTGTCGAAGCCCTGCGCAATGCGCGGCGCCCAGTCGGCGGTATTGGTGAATTTCGGCGCGCCTGCCGCACCCGACGCGTGACACGCGGAGCAAACGGCCTTGTAGACCTCTTCGCCGCTCTTGTAGACGCGCGGCGCATTGGCGTCGCGGATGTCGACCTGGGCGAGGGGCTTGATACGGGCGCTGACTTCGGCTTCGGAAAGACTGTCGGTGCCGGCGCCAGTGCGGGTCGAATTATCGACGTAGATCACTAGCAGAACGATGATGACGATCGGTACCGCAAAACTGGCAATGATCGCGGCAATGAGCTGCCCGGGGGTTTTGATTGGGGCTCCGTGTGGTGCTTCGCTCATGCTTGTCTCGTCTCCGTGGGTATGTGAGCGGTACAGCGTGACGGCAACTTCTTGTTCTTTAATCAGGCACGGAAGATTATAGACGCAACATTTCGGCGGCGGCGAGGGGCGCGGCGAGGTGTTCAGGAGGCGTTTACCCGCATCGTGGGGCGCGGCCGGTATCGGCCGGATGACGGGCAGGAGGCGCACAATCCCGTCATATAGGCCGCCCGGTGGACGGTTTGGCCGAAACCGGGTATCCTTTCGGTCTCGCTTTGGCGTCGCTCCTGCTCAGGTTGCCGCGCTTTCGTGTTGAAGCGCCCGTAGCTCAATGGATAGAGTACTGCCCTCCGAAGGCAGGGGTTGCTGGTTCGATCCCAGCCGGGCGCACCATCTGGTTTTCCGCAGAAATCCCCCGAAATCCTGAAAACCTCCGCCAGATAAGGCGTTGTGGGAAATTTGCGTCCGGGGAAAGCCAAGCAGATCCTGGAAAACCCGGCGGTTGCATGTGCCCGGCTGTGTACCCCAAAATGGTTCTTCCTCGACGACGAAAATGCGGCGAATTTTCAAACTTGCTCGATCTCGAACTGATGTTCGCATGAGGTTGGGCTGCGGGTGCAGTGGTCTGTTGGATGGTCGCTGCACAGGCGAAAAAGAAGGAGCGGTAACTGCCTTCGGCATTCCTCGGATGCCACTCCGTTGAAGTTGCATTGCCCGTTTTGTGGCAAACCGACCGCTTCGTGCCATTCTCCGCCCCTCAATCACCCGCAGATCGGCGATGAACCGACAAAAATTCGTGCTGCTTCGTGCCAACGGGCAACAACTCTACCTAACGGCGGCTTACTACGGCAGCACGCGGGGCACAGCCCGATACCCGTTGGCAGCGTCGAAGCAGTGTTTCGCTGTGCCTGGAATGCGGTCCAGGATGCGCTCAAGCATATCTGGGTCGTCATGGAAGACCGTCATCCAAATGGACCAGTAACCCTGTATTTGCAACACAATCTGGGCGCGCATTTGCGGATAATCAAATTGGGCTAAATTCAGTTTCGATAGCTCGGCGATGTCCCAGGCCTCTCGCCGGTTGTTCCATCGACGGTCGGATGCCTCTGTTTCCTGCTCGTGATCAGTAGGAACCTTGTCCAGTCCGACTAGCTCGACGATGTTTTGGGCCCGAGTATGTTCGGTGCCAGGCGCGGCCTCGACAAGTCCTCCCTGCTTGTAGATCAAGGCAAGAAAGGTGTTGTCCCGATCCGGCCAAAGGTGGTCGTCGAGGTCGATATCGTGGTTACTTTTTGTGCTGTTGCAGTTCGTGCATGCGAGCAGGAAGTTTTCCCAGTTGAACTCGCGAGTCGGGTCGTTGGTAACAGCGCCTGGTGGTTTTTTGGGCTGGACATGCTCCACGGCCAGGCTGGAATCGAGATGCTGCTCGCAATACGAGCAGCATTCTCCGAGTCGCTTGATGAGCTCACCGCGCGCCATTGAGTATGTACTGAACGCAACCTGATTTCCCTCGTCGTCAGTGGGCCAGGCTCCGCGCACCACCGGCCTCATGCGTCTTTCCTCGTGGAACTCGTCTCAGGAGCACCATCGATTCCAGAAGCCATGCGCTGCATCTCCAGGAAGGCGTGGTAGGCCACGTTGTCACTGAATGGGCCAGATAGCTGATCGAGTCGCTGCTTGACCTGCGCCTTCAGCTCCTCACTTACGTCCTTGGGAGTCTCTTTGAGTAGACGAAAATACTCCAGCGCAGCGTCATACATTTTCTGGTAGCGCTCTCCACGCTGAGGCACCGGGACTTTCATCACATCTTCAACGATGTCTTCGATGGACCGATTGACGTACTTTGCGTCCGAAGCGGGCGCGGCAATACCATCTGGGATCGACTTCGCCTGAGCAGGCTTCAGGCCGCGCCCCAGGTCAATGACTTCTCCGGGTTCCAGCGATTGCAAGATGAACGGAGAATGCGTGGAGACAATAAACTGCAGCTCGGGAAACGCGTGCTTCAGATCCGCGACGACGCGGCGTTGCCATTTGGGATGCAGGTGCAGATCGATCTCGTCGATTAGAACGATGCCTTGTGTCTTTAGCGCGGCTTCAGCGCCGAAGTGCGGGTTCAAACGTGAGGCGCGATGGGCAATGTCGGCAATGATCCCGATCATGTTTCGATAACCATCGCTCAAATCGTCGAATGGGATCAGACCTTCGTGGTCTAGCTTGACCATCAGGTGGTCGTATCCAATGTCGAAAAAGAAACCATGTGCCCCCGGGATACACGCCGTCACCGCGTTGGTGACGGCGTCCAGCGCCGGTATCTCAACTCGCTTCTGTAGTCTTGAGAGGGACAGACGTTTGAACCATTTCTCAAAGGCCTTGTGATCCGATTTCGGGTCAAGGCAATACCGGTAGCCCATGAGGCGGGACGCCGGCTGATCCGTCTCGATATCGTCGTGTTTGTCCCAGAGGCGGCCTGCGCCATAATACAGAAGCAGTGGCAGATCGACGTCCGACTGCTTGGTCACGCGATCACGCGCCTCCTTGCCCTTTCTGACAAGAGTCTTTGCTTTGCCGCCACGGTCGCCGAGATCCCGCCGCCATTGAGTGCGCACGTTGCCCACTGCGGCCGTAGCCTCCAGCCAGACGTCGGTGGTAGGCTCGTAGAAGACTTGGCCTTCGATCTCCTTGTAGACGGCATGCGCATCGGTATTCTTGATTGTGCCTCCGCCGGTCGTGAGTTTGCCGCCTTGAAAGTAGGTATTGAGCAGCATCGCCAGTGCGTCGAGTACCGTCGTCTTGCCCTTCCCGTTATTGCCAATCAGGACATTGAACTGGGGGTTGAACTGAAAGAAGGCCTCCTCGTACCTGCGAAAGTTGTGCAGCACCAGTTCGGAGATTTTCATTGCCTATTGCCTTGGTAATCGCGGACTTCGGAACTCGCTTGGGCTTATGGCGCACTCGTGCGGAAGCGCGGCTAATCTACATCGACTGACGGCGAGAGCCTGGATCGCCGCCAACAGTTGGCGAAATCGTGCCGTCTTCGCTCCTGGCTGAGCAGGCATCCCCTCGGCTGAGGGTGTAACGAATTCTACCCACTTTAGATATTCGATTTGCGAAGCTCCGAGTTCTCAGCAGGTTATCGCCACACATCGACCCAAATAGCCGAAGCACGGCTGCGAACGAACGGATACTCGCTGCCAAACCAGGCTAGAACTGCGAGGCTCTGAAAATGCACGATACGACATACGCGGAATATTGCTTGGGGACAGTTGCCCCGCTTGCTTGCGGACTGAGCGCAGTGCTGCTACCAAGGGTCGTCAGCTAGATATCGGCACTGCGAGTTGCGTCGCGTACGAGCGTGTCCGTGGACTGCAGGGCGGCCTGCGCGGGCAGACCGCAGATCTTCCAGGCGCCATTACAGGCGTCGGAACCGTCGGCTTTTCCGGCCCACCGTCGTCACGACGGTCTGCCATCCGCTTCATCTCGCCCGATCACACCCTCACCAGCAGCTTCCCAAGATTCTTCCCTTCGAACAGACTGTTCAGCGCATTCGGCAACGCGTCAAACCCATCGACATATGTCTCCTGATAAACGATCTCCCCGTTCTTCACCCACGGCGCGACCGTCTGCAGCATCTCGTCCATCCGATGCGTGAAGTCGCGCGCCAGAATCCCCTGAATCGTCGCGCGCTGAAACAGCATGTGCTGCAGGAAGCGCGGTGCAAGATCCGGTGTGTCCAGCCCGCCGTCGTATTGAGCGATCGCCCCGCAGATCACGATCCGCGCGCGGCGCTTGATGAGCGGAATCACCGCATCGGTGACCATGCCGCCCACGTTGTCGAAATAGACATCGACGCCGCCGGTCGCCGCTTGCAGCGCTGACTGCAAGCCTTCGAGCGTGGGATGCGCCCGATAGTCGACCGCGCCGTCGAGCTTCAGCGTGTCGGTCAGAAACGCGCACTTGTCCGGGCCGCCCGCGATCCCGATCACGCGGCACCCTGCACGCTTGCCGAACTGCGCGACCAACGAGCCGACCGCGCCCGCCGCACCAGACACAACCAGCGTATCGCCCGGACGCGGCTTACCCGCTTCCATCAAACCGAACCATGCGGTGCGTCCCGGCATGCCGAGCACGCCGAGCGCGGTCGAAACCGGCGCCGCGTTCGGGTCCAGTTTGGTCAGTTCGCTGTGATGGCACTTGACGTACAACTGCCAGCCGCTATAGGCCGACACCCAGTCGCCCTGCTTGAACAGAGGGCTCGCCGACGCCACCACTTCCCCCACCACACCCGCCCGCTGCACGATGCCGAGTGGATGCGGCACATCGTAAGTATTACGTTCGTGTTGCTGGATTCGAATGTACGGATCGACGCTAATGATGCGCGCCCGAATGAGCACCTCGTTGGATGACAACGTGTCGTCGAGTTCGCTTTCGCGCAACTCGTAATGCTCATCGCTCACTCGTCCTTCGGGACGCTTGACGTAAAACCACTGACGATTTTGATAATTCATTTGAAGACTCACTGCTGTCATGGACGGTGAGCGATCTTACCAGTGGGACCGTCGCACCCTCGCGCGCCCGACGCCGCATCACGGACGCACGCAAGCAAAGAAGCCGACAGGCGCCCGAGCATGCACCAGATCCCAAGCTTGTTGAAAGCTGCGCATCCCGTTAGAATTCCCCGGTCACTGGGGAGTAGCCTTCCTTCATCCATTGAAGGAGAGCGCGTCAACATACTTGGCCTGCGGGTCATGGCGCGTTCGACCGGGTCGGTTTGGCGAGACCATTGGCGCACTGCTTCGTTCTGGTCGGACGGGTCGCGGTGCGTCATTGGTTCGTCACTTACGTCCGACCGCGGAGTTGCCCTGTGAAATATCGTTGTGCCCTGCCAGTCTCGCCGCTTACCCGTCCGTTGTGCCGCTTCCCCCTTGCATCTGCAAGGAGCCGCACATGACCGGCCTCCTGTTCCAACTCGCCATCATGCTGGTCGTCATTCTGGTGGCGGCTGAGCTCTTCACCAACGCACTCGAACATCTAGGCGAGCGCCTGAAAATCTCCGAGGGCGTGACGGGTTCGCTGTTCGCGGCGGTCGGGACCGCCTTGCCCGAAACTCTCGTCCCGCTGCTTGCAATTGCGGGCGGCACGGCCGATAGCGCGGTCAATCAGGAAATCGGCGTCGGCGCGATTCTCGGCGCGCCGCTCATGCTCTCAACGTTGTCCACCTTCCTGATGACGCTCGCGATTCTCGGCTCGCGCGGCGCCGGCGGTTGGGTCACGCCGGAACGCACGGGTTTCACGCGCGATCTGAACTTCTTCCTGTGCGCTTTCGTGCTGGCGGCCGCGGCGATGTACGTGCCGCACGAACACATGGTCGTGCGGGCGCTGTTCAGCGTGGCTCTGGTCGGCGTGTACATCACCTATGTGGTGATGACGTTCCGCGCATCGACCAAACTGGTCGACGCCGGCCACGGCACCGAAGCGCCCGGCAAGATGCTGCTGTCGCGTCTGAGCTTGCACACCAACCTCGCGACCATCGCGGTGCAGCTGGCGCTGGCGGTTGCATTGCTGGTGTGGGGCGCGGAAGGCTTCATCCACGGGGTGCGGGGCGTGTCGCAGGCGCTCGGTGTCTCGCCGCTGCTGCTGTCGCTGCTGATCATTCCGATCGCAACAGAGTTGCCAGAGAAGGTCAACAGCATCCTGTGGATTCGCCGTGGCAAGGACACGCTGGCGTTCGGCAATATCACTGGCGCGATGGTGTTTCAGGGCACCTTGCTGCCCGCAATCGGAATTCTGCTGACGCCGTGGACGCCGCGCGTCGAAGTGGTGACCGGTATCGTGATTACACTCGCCGCAGCCGCGTGGTTGAGGATCAACGTGTGCGCGCGCGGCGTGCCGGTGTGGGCGTTGCTGGTGTGCGGCGTGCTGTACGCCAGCTATCTGGTGATCACGCTGACCCGCTAAGCGAGTGATGAAAGGCAGGAAGACGGCGGCAAAAGCCACCGCGATGACTAAAGCGAGGGCCGAGCCAAACGCCACCCTTAATTGGACGATGCCGCAACCGTTGCCGCGCTATCCGGCTTGAACACGGTCTTCCAGTCGTCCTTCATATCGACGACGAGCCAGCCTTTCTCACCGGCTTCGTCCAGTCCCCTGTCGAGCTTGCCACTTTTCGCCGTGCGGTCGTACGCATACTCCCGTTCGCCGTCGGTGTGATGCAGCAGCACCGCGAAGCGCGGGCCGTCGCCGGCCGAGGTCCATTCGAGCATCGGCACGTCGCTGTCCGCGTTGCCGAACGCAATCACTGGACGCCTGCCAATCACGCGGTCGATGGCGAGCGGTTTGGCCGCTCCATCGACGAGATTGTCGACTTGCGCAAGTCGGGTCAACGCAACGGCACCGTTCGTCTGGCTGTACTTGTATTTGACAGTGCTGCCGATTACCTGCTCGGGCGGAATGCCGTACACGCGCTGCGCCATGTCGCGGACGAACTCGACATCGCCGCCCGTCACCAGATAGGTCCTGAAGCCGTTTGCGCGCAGATAGCCGAGCAACTCGAGCATCGGCTGATAAGCGAGGTCGGCATACGGGCGGTTAAAGTGCGGGTCGCTCGCGGAATCGAACCATTCGTGCACGAGAGCAGCGAATTGATCGCTAGTCATGCCGGCATACGCCGCCGCCAGCAGTCTCATCGAACCAGCGTCGCCGCTCGCCGCGGCACGCTTCAGATTGCCTCTCAAAATTGAGCGGAACGGTTCCTGCCGTCTCCATTCCGGATGCCGGCCGGCCATTGTCTTCGCCCGTTGCAGCGC
Source organism: Paraburkholderia sp. GAS348 (assembly GCF_050434205.1). NCBI lineage: Bacteria > Pseudomonadati > Pseudomonadota > Betaproteobacteria > Burkholderiales > Burkholderiaceae > Paraburkholderia > Paraburkholderia sp. GAS348. The sequence goes on along the minus strand of NZ_JBNPVT010000010.1, from coordinate 11,068 downwards.
GAACACCAGTTGCACCGAGGCGGGTTGCTCCGGCCACAACGTGCCGTCGTTGTCGAACACGGCGATCCGGTCTGCGCGTGCGATGAAATTTTTCGACTCGGGCGTGGTGACCAGCGTGACGAAATCGACAATCGAGCGTTTGGTCGCGGTGTCGTTCCATGACGCGAGGGCTGCTGCGCTCGATGCGCCGGCCGGCGACCCGCTCGCGTCGTAACGAGGCGTAGCGGTGCAAGCTGAAAGAACCACAACGGTGAAAGCAACGCAGTACCGGTGCATTGTGCGAATCATGAATGCCTCATCAAAAGCGGTGGGTCGAATCTAAAGCGAGCGCAAGTCTAATAGGACGCGGTGGTTGTTGCAGCCCATTCTGTGGATTTTTTCAGCGGCGGCGTCAATGCTGTAATTTGCAATGGCATATGCCGCTATGCGAATTTCCACAATTATGCAGAATAAATGCTCAAAACTATGGCAGAAGTGTGGAATAAGAATGGCGACCAAAATCTAACTCGATCGGAAATGACGTAATTTTTCCCGTGTTACAAATTTATCTCTGTAATCTGCTGAAACGTTTGCTACCATTCCGCCACAACAGTCCTCGGCTGTGCACTTTTTACTCCCGCATGCGTCGTTTTGTGCGGCGTCTCTTGAGTTTGAAAAGGAGCGTCCATGCAAGCCCTGTATCCGGCCGTACCGTCTTTCCGGCTCGCTCGAGAGACTTAGCGCGATTTAATTGTGCGCCTCATCTGTTTTGCATATTTTCCCGGCTGCACATATGCCGCCGGGTGCGGTGGACTTACGCCCGCGATTAGTTTGACTTAATTCGAAAATACGAATGCCGTTTCTTTGGTTTTATTTGCGCCGGGCAAAGAAGTGTGTTCGCCAATAAGAAATGCCCATAGACGAGGTACGGGAATGGATTGGAAATGCATGGTTGGGGCGGCAGTGTTATACGCTGTCTCGGTGATGTGGTCGCCTGCGTTCGCTCAGGCATCAGCCGACGAAGCCAATAAAAGTAATAACCCACTCAACCTGGCAGCCTCATTCAATATCCAGAATTACTACACGCCAAGCGTGTTCGGCGCGAGCGCGCACACCAACGATCTGCTCTTGCGGCCCACCGTGCCGATCGGCCCGAATAGCCTGATCGGCGTGCCGGAAATTTTCCGCGCCACGGTGCCGGTCAGCACGCGTCCCGATCCAGGCGGCGGCTATAACACCGGTCTCGGCGACCTGAACCTGTTCGACATCTTCCTGCTCTCGCAGGGCGACGTGCAGATTGGCGTCGGCCCGCTAGTGACCATGCCGACCGCCACCGACCCGAGCCTCGGCACTGGCAAATGGCAGGCCGGTCTGGCTGCGGTCGCGGTGAGCGCAACCAAGGCGCGACTGCTGGGCGCCTTGGTGCAGTGGCAACACTCGTTCGCCGGGCAGAGCAGCCGTCCCACCACGCAATCGCTCACCGCGCAGCCGTTCGGCATCTTCAACCTGCCGGGTGGCTGGTACATCCGCTCGACTGGCACCTGGACTTTCGACCTGCAGCATGGCAGCTACTACATCCCGGTGGGTCTGGGCGCGGGCAAAGCGTGGAAAGGCGGCTCGACTATCTACAACGCGTTTATCGAACCGCAATACTCGGTAGCGCATTCCGGCGCCGGCGTGCCGAAGTTCACCATCTTCGCCGGGCTGAACATGACGTTCGGCAAGTAAGCGCAATAACTGAGCACAAAAACTGAACACAGAAACCGAAGGCTTAACCATGACCTTATTCAAACGTCTGCCTATCTGCGCAATCATCGCTGCCCTGTCACTGACCATGTTGCCGCACACGCAAGCCACCGCTCAAGCGAGCGCACCCAATGCGGCGACAGCGGCCGTCACTGCCTCGCCTGAAGAAGCGCGCGCGATCGCCAAAGACGCGTTCCTCTACGCCTATCCAATGCTGTTCGACTACAAGACGCTTTATGAGCAGGCGGTCGATTCCAGCTCGAAATCCTATGTGGGCGGCTTCGGCACATTCCGCAACTACTCTCATCCCTACGGCCCTGAGAACAAGGAAATCGTTACGCCGAACAACGACACGCCGTACTCGTGGGCGTGGCTCGATCTGCGTCGCGAACCGTGGGTGCTGAGCGTGCCTGCGGTACCGAAAGACCGCTACTACGTGTTCCAATGGATCGACCTGTTTACCTACAACTTCGCGTACGTCGGTTCGCGCACCACGGGCAACGGCGCCGGTCACTATCTGTTCGCCGGACCTAACTGGCACGGCGATACGCCCAAAGGCATCGACAAGGTGTTCCGCTCCGAGACGGACTTGATCCTGACACTCGGCCGCACGGCGCTCAACGGCGCGAGCGACGTCAAAAACGTCGAGGCGATCCAGAAGCAATACAAGCTTCAGCCGCTGTCCGCCTTCGAGCATACGGCTGCGCCGCCACCCGTCGCGAAGCCCGATTTTCCGAAGTGGGATGAAGCGAAGGCGACCTCGGTCGACTTCATCGCCTATCTGAACTTCCTGCTGCAGTTCGCGCAACCGTGCGCGCCGTCCGAGAAGGAATTGATGGAGCGCTTCGCGAAGATTGGCATCGCGCCGGGCGCGCCGTTCGATCCCGCCGCTTTGCCGCCGGAAACCCGCGCTGCGCTCGAAGCCGGTGTCGCCGACGGCAAAGCCGCGTTGGCCGATGCGGAAAAACGCACCACCAGGTCGTTCAACCTGTTCGGCAGCCGTGATGATCTGAAGGGCGACTACACCACGCGCGCCGTCGCGGCGGCGATGGGGATTTACGGCAACACCAAGGAAGAAGCGATGTACGTGGGCACGCGCGTGAACGGCGAGCACCAGCAACTGCTCGGCTCTGAGCCCTACGTACTGCACTTCGACAAGAAGGACCTGCCGCCCGCGAAGTTCTTCTGGTCGATGACGCTGTATGACCTGCCCGCGCGTCATCTGGTCGCGAATCCGATCAGCCGCTACTCGATCGGTGATCGCACCAAAGGCCTGAAGTACGGCGCTGACGGCTCGCTGGATATCTACGTGCAGAAAACGTCGCCGGGTGCGGACAAGGTGTCGAACTGGCTGCCGGCGCCCACCGGTGCTTACACCCTCATCATGCGGATCTATGGCCCGGATGAGGCCGTGCTCGACGGCGCCTGGAAATTCCCCGTGCCGCAAAAGCGCTAAGCCGCGCACGGACGAACGGGACAACAACATGAATAAGAAAACTGCGACATGGGTCACGGTAGCGGTACTGGCATCGGTCGGCGCCCCCATTCTGGCGAAGACGCAGCAGGACCCGCCGGCCCATGCGACGGCGTCCACGACGACCGTATCGGGCCCGGTGGCCGGCTACGTAGTCGCTGAAGAATACGCACGGCTGGTGGCGCGCCAGACCTACTTCTGGGCGTGGCCGATGGTGAACGTCTATGGCCGTCTGCTGGCGATGAAGCAGGTGCCGCAGCCGGGGCTGAACGGCGGCATCGTGCCGGTCGCGCCGCCCAATCACCTCTCGATGCTGCGCGACTACATTCAGCCGCAGGAGCGATTTGTCGCGTGTCCGAACCAGGACGTGGTCTACGGCTCCGCGATCCTCGATCTGAATCAGACGCCGGTGGTCGTGCAGGTGCCCGATTTCGGCAAACGCTTCTGGGTCTATCAGGCCGTCGATCTGCGTACCGACGGTTTCGCGAGTCTCGGCAAGATGTACGGCACGCGTCCGGGCTTCTATCTGTTGGCGGGTCCCGACTGGCACGGCCAGGTGCCGAAGGGCATCCGCCAGGTGTTCCGTTCGTCGACCGGGGTCGGCAGTTTCATTCCGCGCGTTTTCATGGACGACACGCCTGAAGATCGCGTGGCCGTGCAGTCGGTGATTGCGAAGGTTGGCCTGTATCCGCTCGCCGAGTACGACGGCAAGGTCAAGGAGACCGACTGGTCGAAGTTGCCGAGCTTCGGTCTGGCCGGTGGTGCCGCGGGCGGCAGCGCCGAAGAGATCAAGTGGGTCGATCCGAACCGCTTCTGGGATCTGCTGCCCACGGTGCTCGACGAGACGCCGCCGCAAAGCGGTGAAGAAGCCCTCTACGCGCAGGCGCGCGCGCTGATCGCGGCGGCGCAGAAAGATCCGGCGATCAAGGCCGCTATTGTCGACGAAGGGGCCAAGGCCGAGACGGACCTGGTCACGCCGCTGTTCAACTTCAACACCTTTGGCAAGCGGCTGCCGGCCAACTGGAACACCATCAGCAACGGCGCCGCGTTCGGCACGGACTACTTCACGCGGACGGCGGTGGCGAAGTCGAACATCTTCGTCAACAAGCCGAATGAGACCAAGTATTTCTACGCCGATGCTGACGCGTCCGGTCAGCGCCTCGACGGCAACGCGCACTATGCGGTGACGTTTGCCAAAGATAGTCTGCCGCCTGTCAAAGGGTTCTGGTCGCTGACGCTGTACAACTCGCATCACTTCTTTTCGCCGAATGCGCAGCGCCGCTATTCGCTCGGTACCAAGAACAAGGACCTGAAGTTCAATGCCGACGGCTCGTTGACGCTCTACGTGCAGAACACCAGCCCCGGCGACGACAAGCTCGCCAACTGGCTGCCGGCGCCGGCCAACGAGACTTTCTCGCTGTATGTACGCGCCTATTGGCCGCAGCAGGCGGCGCTCGACGGCAGCTGGACGCCGCCGCCGGTTGTGCGCCAACCGTGAGAAACACGCCGTTGTGATGCGGCTTGCCGCCGCAACTCGTCAACAACTGCTTCCGCAGAGTGAGAATGCGAAAGACCAATTTCATGAGGATGACTATGAGTCGCCCAAACCGTTTGTCCGCAAGCCGGTCACTCGCCAGGTTGTGCACGGGTGCGCTTCTTACCACCGCCGGTGTGGGTCTCTCGCCGCAAGGGTGGGCCACGGAGACCGGCATCGGCAGGCCGATCACCGGCATGCAGATTTCGCCGTATGCAGGCGTGGTGCCGCCCACCAGCGACTGGATCGTGTCGGCCAATACGATTTACTACGAAGGCTCGCTCGGTGCGAGCAAGACGATCCCGATCGCCGGGACTGTCACTGCCGGGCTCGACTATTCGATCGTGTACACGCTCGTCAACGCGGTCAAAACCTGGGGCATTACCGCGGGCGGCTGGAACTTCGCGTCTTCGTTCGGCGTACCGATCCAGTACACCGACGTGTCGTCGTTTCATAGCCGCTTGCCGAACGATCATGGCACCCAGTTCGCCGACCTCTTCTTCACGCCAGTGGTGGCCGGCTATCACCTGACCAGAACTGACCATATCGCGTTGAGCCTGCAGATTTATGCACCGACCGGCGCATACACCTCGAGCCGCCTCGCCAATGCCGGGCAGAACACGTGGACCTTCACGCCGACGGTCTCGTACACGAAGCTGTTCCCGAAAGAAGAGATCGAGTTGTCGCTGAACTACGGCGTCGAATTCTACACGCCGAACAACGACACCCATTACCACAACGCACCGGTCAGCGTGCTCGACCTGCTCGCGCTCAAGCGCTTTGGCGGCGGTTGGGGAGTGGGCGTGGTGGGCGGCTATATCCAGCAGATCGGTCATGACAGCGGCGGGCTGGCCGATGCCACCGGTGGCAATCAGGGGCATTCGGTGGGTATCGGGCCGATGGTCACATGGTCGGGCAAGGTTGAGAAAACGCCGGTGTCGGCATCGCTGCGTTGGGTCAACGAGTTCAACGTCAGCAACCGGCCGAAGGGGAATGCCGTGGAGCTGTCGGTGAGTGCGACTTTCCAGTAACGGAGCACGCCCCCGTTGATCTGCCTTTTCCTGTATGTGCCGTTTCCGTTGGCGAGGCCTGACAGCGGCGCGCGCGTGCCAAGCGGCCGCGCGCTGCGTGCTTCGGTTGCGGCCGTGGCGCTGATGTTCTTGTCGATCCACGGTCATGCCGAGTCGAAATTCACCGATCCCGAAGACGGTGCATTCGACCTGAGCAATTTTCTGCTGACGCATCGCGGCGTCTTGCCGGTGCCGACGCTGATCACCGAGCCGGCGGTCGGTTATGGCCTGGGCCTCGGTCTGCTTTATTTTTCAATGCCGAAGAAAAGCACCGACGCGCCGGACGATTCGAAGACGCCGCCGAACATCACCGGCCTCGGCGGCTTCGTGACCGGCACGCATAGCTGGGGCGCGGGGCTCATGCACTTCCACACATGGGACGACGACCACATCCGCTATCTCGGCGTAATCGGCAAGGTTGGGCTGCATCTGAATTACTACGGCATCCAGAACCAGCCACGCGCGTACCAGCTCGACGGTATCGCACTCGTGCAACAGGTCCTGTTCAGGGTCGGCAATAGTCACTGGTATGTCGGTCCACGCTATACCTTCTTCGACGCGAGCACGCGCTTCGATTCGGCCATTCCGGCAGGGATCCGTCAGTTCGAGCGGGACCAGCGCGTCGCCAAGGGCGGCGTGGTGGCCGACTTCGACACACGCGACAACATGTTCTATCCGTCGAGCGGAACCTATGCGGAACTCGAAGCGGACCTCGCGCGCGGCGGCCTCGGCAGTTCCACCAATTTTCAGGAACAGACAGGGCGTGCCTACCAGTGGATTCCGCTGTCGAAGCGCTGGGTGCTCGGTCTGCGTGCCGACACCGGCTTTTCGCAAGGAAACATTCCGTTTTTTGCGCAGCCGTATGTGTCGCTGCGCGGCGTGTCCGATGCGAAGTTCCAGGACAGCAACCAGCTTACCGCCGAAGCCGAAATCCGCTGGAACGTCACGCCGCGCTGGTCGCTGCTCGGTTTCGGCGGCGTCGGCAAAGCCTATGGCCATCTGCATTCGTTTTCGGATGCGCCGACCGCCTTCGGTTTCGGTACCGGCTTTCGTTATCTGATTGCCCGCAAGCTCGGCGTGACGATGGGGCTCGATGTCGCGCATGGGCCAGGGCAGAACGCTTTCTATGTGCAGGTGGGCAGCGCCTGGCGGTGACGAGAGTCAATCAGTTCAGTCGAGTTCGCTAAAGGGCGCGGCAACCGGTTGCATGCACGGTGCGAGCGCCGGCCGCCGTCTACCTGTTTCCGCATACCGATGTCCATGTTGAAGGAATCAAGCGCCATGAAAACCACGATGAAGCGATCCTTGTTGTTGCTGGCCGGCGTCTGCACGTCACTGGCGGTGACGCTCGCCACGCCCGCGCAGGCGCTCGCCGCCGCCGCGGTGCAGCCCGCATTGCAGCCACTGCCGACGGCCTGGCCGCGCGACTTCGATAGCGCGCAGCAGCGCATCGAGCTGTATCAGCCGCAGGTGGAAGTGTGGCAAGGCAACCGGATCGAAGGACGCGCAGCTTTCGCGGTGGGGGCGAAGAACACCACTCCGAACTACGGCGTCGCCCACTTCACGGCGCGTGCTGACGTCGACAAGGCGAGTTCGACTGTCCAACTGCTCGACATCGTGATCGACCAGGTCGACATGCCGGCTACGCCGTCCGCTGCCGCCGGCGTCAAAACAGCCTTGCAGGCACGGATTCCGAAAGACGGCCTGACCACGTCGCTCGAACAACTGCAGGCCAGTTATGCCAGCACTCACCAAGGCAGCGAACCCGGCCTCGCGGTGCAGAACAACGTGCCTCACATCCTTTTTGCCGAACGCCCCACGCTGCTCGTGCTGGTTGATGGCGACGCGAACTGGCGTGCGCTCGGCGACGCGCACTATCAACGCCTGATCAACACGCGGGCGATGCTGCTCAAGGACGGCAGCGGCACGCTGCATCTGAACGCGGCGGGCTACTGGTACGAGGCGACGACGCTTGACGGTCCGTGGCATCTGAACGCAGCCCCGCCGCGTGAGCTGGTCGCCGCGGCGAACAAAGCGCAAACCAATCTGAAAGCGGATCCGATGTTGCCCGCCGACAGTAAGAAGCCGGCGCAGGCTCCGGACGTGATCGTCGCCGCGCAACCGGCCGAACTGGTGGTGACGAACGGCAAGCCCGCCCTGCAACCGGTGAAGGGGGTGAACCTGCTTTCCGTCGCCAACGCGGACCACGCGCTGTTCGTCGAACCGCGCGACAACCATTACTATCTGCTGCTGTCGGGCCGGTGGTTCACTGCAGTCGGCCTGAACGGACCCTGGACCTTTGTCGACGGCAAGAGCCTGCCCGCCGACTTCGCGAAGATCGCCACCGACGACCCGCATGCGAACGCGCTCGTCTCCGTGCCCGGCACGCCGCAGGCGAAGGAGGCGGCGATCGCCGCCGCCATCCCGCAGACGGCGACTGTGTCGCGCAAGTCCACTACATTGAAGGTGGTCTACGACGGCGCGCCGAAGTTCGTCGGCATCGCGGGCACGTCGCTGTCTTATGCGGTGAACACGGCGACGCCGGTGATCCGGACCGGGCCTGCGCAATTCTTCGCGGTCGCCAACGGGATCTGGTTCACTGCGAACGCGACGAGTGGCCCATGGCATGTCGCCGATACCGTGCCGGCCGCGATCTATACGATTCCGGCGGCGTCGCCCGTGCATTACGTGACGTACGTGCACGTTTATGCGGCGACGCCGGATACGGTGGTGGTCGGCTATACGCCGGGCTACATGGGCGTGGTTGTCAATGCGGACGGCACCGTCGTGTACGGCACTGGCTATGTCTACGCGCCGTATGTCGGAGATGTCTACTACGGCTACCCGGCCACCTATGGCTACGGCGCGGGCTTTGCGCTCGGCACGACGGTGGGCTTCGCCTTCGGCTTTGCAATCGGCGCCACGTGGGGCGCGCCATCGCCATACTGGGGACCGTATTGGGGTGGCGGCCCGGCGAGCTGGCAGTACGCAAACGTCAATCAGGCGAATATTTACGGCCGCTGGGGAGGGCAGGCCACCGTGACCCACGCGAGCGGCTGGAACGGCTGGACCGGCAACAGTTGGGCGGGCACGGCGGCATCCGGTTTCAATCCGTACACCGGCGGTCACTTCCAGGCGAGCCGCGGGGCCGTCGAGAATGCGTACAACGGCAACTTCGCGGCCGGGCGGCAAGGCTCGTTCAGCAATCCGTCGACGGGACGCAGCGGGGCGGCGCGCGGCGGCGTGGTCGGCAATGAAGGCACGGGCGACTATGCGGCGGGCAGGCAGCGCGCCGGCTACAACGCGCAGACCGGGCGTTATGGTGCGGCTGAAGCGGGCGTGACCGGGAACGCGTATTCAGGCGATCACCAGGCGGGCACGAAAGGCATCGTGGGTAACAAGGACACGGGGCGCGCTGTCGCGTGGAATAACGGCAATGTCTATGCGGGCAGCGACGGCAACGTCTACCGGCATGATCAGGGCGGCGGCTGGGAGCAGCACGGCGCCAACGGCTGGCAGCCGGTTCAGCCGAATGCCAGTCAGACCCAGCGGCTCGACTCGCTCAAGCAAGGGCATGATCTTGGGAATGCGCGAGCGAGTGGGCAGTTTCAGGGGCAGCGGCACTTTGGTGGCGGGGGTGGGCGGTTCGGGCGGTGAGGATGCGTTGGCGCAATCGTCGTGCAAACATCTCGGCATGCATATATTCAGGAACTCGGCCATGACACCGGCGGTCTCGCAGACCTTGTGGGCGGCGCGCAGGGGCACTCGGTGGGCGTTGGGCCGGCGGTCACGTGGAACGGCAAGATCAGCAAGGCGCCGGTGGGCGCGACGTTGCGCTGGGTTAAGGAGTTCAACGTGAGCAACCGGCCAAATGAACAATGCGGTTGACTTGTCGCTTGGCACGACGTTCCAGTAACGCAGGCGCCGCGCGCATGGGTAGGTCGTATGAGGGCGGCGCGGCCGCAGGCCGGACCGCTGGCGACGATCGTATCGGGCGTCGAGCGCGGACCGCGCGCGTCGACGCTAGTGAGCCCGCCCTTTATATAGGTGCCACCCACCCAAACGACAAGTTGAGGTCTGACGTTCAACTGACGAGCGGCGGTACCCGAAATGGATATTACCGCTGTCGATGTGGGTCTCGCGAAACACATCTTCCGGGGGCACGCGGTGGATGCTCGTGGCCATATCGCATCCCGCATACCGCAAACGTCTCGGCCGACCCCGGGCGGCACCGTTCTTCACCGGTCTGGAGCCCTGTCTGTTCGGTATGGAGGCTGCGGTAGCGCACATTACTGCCCTTCAGATGTTCGAGAAAAACGGGTTCGCAGCACAGAAAGACAAGGCTGCATAACATCCTCGATTATGGGATTCAGCCAGACGGGGGCAGGCTCAGAGTATCGAATCGTTGCGCGGCGGGCAGTTAATACGAGTTTCTTTCTAATTGAAAGATACGCCGCATGTTTTGTCACTAGCTCCCATCCAATTCCCCCTAAAGTTTGTCCTCCCTCCGTCCGTAAACGCACTAGCTAGGTAGCTGTCAGGGTCATCCTCAGTGTGCTGCAGAACGGGCGGACACAGCGAACGACAGAAATGCTTGCGGTCATGGGGTTGACCGCGAACGTTTGCGTTGATGACTTTGTCAGGCCCGCGTAACGCCGGAATTTGCGGCACTGTGGTGCGCGGGATATAGGCTTGGGACGGGTAAGGGCTGCGACAGTGACGACAATGCGAGGCAGCGAGCGGAGCGAAGCCAGTGCGAGATCGGGTCGAGTCTGTGAGTGGCCGACGACGACAGAGGTGACAAACGCCTTTCGTCGAATAAACAAAATTCTCAAAGGAGAGAAGTATGACCTCAGCCGTAACAGCATCGCCGATTTTGTACATGACGTCGTCGCAAATATCGGTTCTGACGACTTCACAGATCGACGCGCTGTCGACCGCTCAGCTCGGTGCCTTGTCCGCCGCTCAGGTGAGCGGTTTGACCTCGACGCAGATCAGTTCGTTGAGTTCGAGTGTTGTCAACCTGAGCGCGGCTGGGATCGCCACGCTCAATAGCGAGCAGCTCAGCGGAGCTTTCTCGACGGGCATTGCGAACTTGTCGAGCACCCAGGTGGCGGCGCTCACCGCGTCTCAGCTGTCGGGGCTGTCAAGCACCGAAATCAATGACATGTCGTCGGTGCAGATCCAGTCGTTGACGAACACGCAGGTCGCGGCGTTGGGCACGGCTCAGCTCACCGCGGTCGACAACGCGAACAAATTGCTTCT